>DATMMY010000225.1:0-3688 GCA_035569515.1 Candidatus Solibacter sp.
TGCGGCTTTGGGAACGACAATCTGGCCTTTCTTGCTGAACATCCAGGCGACCGAGCCCGACTCACCCAGATTGCCGCCGTTCTTGCCGAATACATGGCGGATTTCGCTGACGGTGCGATTACGGTTGTCAGTGGTCACTTCAGCGATCAACGCCACTCCGCCGGGACCGTAGCCTTCAAAGGTGATCTCTTCATAAGTGGCGCCGGGCAATTCGCCGGTTCCGCGCTGGATGGCGCGCTTGATGTTATCCTGCGGCATGTTTTCGGCCTTGGCGGCTGCAATGGCGCCGCGTAGCCGTGGATTGCCTTCAGGGTCGCCGCCACCACTCTTGGCGGCCATGGTGATTTCCTTGATAAGACGGGTAAAAATCTTACCGCGTTTGGCATCTAACGCGCCCTTCTTATGTTTGATTGTGGCCCATTTTGAATGGCCAGACATGGTGATTACCTCGACTTACTTCTGAATTTTGTCACGGGAAGAACCCGGCAAGATGTTAAGAAACGTATGAAAACAAAGTAGATTATAGCACGGAGTGTTTACTTTTCTTTGGCCAGCGCCACCGGCAAATTCCGCCTCTTAAACGCGTAAAACACCGCCAGCAACGGAGGAGCCAGCAAGACTCCCCAGATCGGAATAATGATGCCCATAACAATGGGGACGAGCAGCGCAGCCCAGAACGGCACCTTGGCAGTGCGGCGCATCAGGTAGGGTTGGAGAAACAGTCCATCCACCACCATGATCACGGCAAAGAGCATGAGCACGTAGAAAAAGCGCATGGAATCGTCGCTCAATGCCCCGGAGAGTGCCGGGCCAATCACCGCAATGACCGCACCAAAATTAGGGATGAATTGCAGCATCCCAGCCATCACCGCCCACAGAGGCGCAAACGGAACTCCGATGATCCACAACCCAATCAGCCAGATTCCAGCAACACACAGAGAGTCATAGCACTGTGCCACAAACCAGTTCTTCAGGGCGCTTCCCGTTGTTCGCGCGTGTTCTTTCCAGTCCATGTGTTTTCTTAGATGCAGATTGCGCTCAGATGTTAGCAAAGCACTCAGCAGTCAGCACTCAGCATTTAGCCAAAAAGGCAATTAGCAAATAGCAATTGGCCAGACAACGGAGCGCGCTCGGTCTTCAAACCCCGCGATCACGTTAATGGAATACATGAGTGCGGGGAGGGAACCGTGACTGCGCTCTCGAAACTGACCTTTGGCTAATTGCCAATTGCTATTTGCTAATTGCTATTTTGGCTGAGTGCTGACTGCTATTTGCTAGAATAACAAGATGAAATTCGGCGTCATCATTTTTCCTGGATCCAATTGCGACCACGATAGCTATCACGCAGCCATCACCGCTACTGGACAGCAAGCGACCATGCTTTGGCACGAGTCGCACGACCTGGAAAACTGTGATGCCATCATTGTGCCGGGCGGCTTTGCTTATGGCGATTACCTGCGGACTGGGGCGATTGCAAAGTTCGCGCCCATCATGCGCGAGGTGGCGAGGTTCGCGGTCTCTGATGGCCTGGTGATTGGAATCTGCAACGGCTTCCAGATCCTATGCGAGGCTGGCCTGCTCCCCGGAGCGCTTATGCGCAATGCCGGCCTGAAATATGTGTGCAAGCAAGTCCACCTGCGCGTGGAGAATGTTGAGACCCCTTTCACTAACGCATGCCGACCAGCGGAGGTGCTCCAGATTCCCGTTGGGCATATGGAAGGGAACTACTATTGTGACCCGCAGACCCTGGCGCAGCTCAAGCAGCAGGACCGGATTGTCTTCCGCTACTCCACTCCGGAAGGCCAGATCACGGCTGAGGCCAATCCCAATGGCTCATTGGACAACATCGCCGGAATTTGCAGCCCGGGCCGCAATGTGCTGGGCATGATGCCCCATCCTGACCGGTCCAGCGAAAGCCTGCTGGGGTCCGCCGACGGCGCTAAGATTTTCCGCTCCATGGCCGCAGCTCTCGTTCCCGCTGCTCGCTAATAAAACAGAGAAGACCAACGGTTAGCCCTCCCTCCGCGCACCCACAGCATCAAAATTTTTGAACGCCCCTGGAATCCCCACAGGAGGAATTTTGAATGCGTGCCAAGAGTATCGTTGCAATCGTTGCATCACTACTGCTTGCCTTGAGTATTGGCTGTTCCGAGAACCGGGCCAACAGCCCTGACGTAAAAGACCAGATTTCCAAGTCTCTGGACAATGCCGGATATAAGGACATCAAGGTTGACGTAAACAAAGACAAACAGCTTGTGACCCTTAGCGGTGACGTCAAGACCCAGGATGACAAAGACCGCGCCGAGCAATTGGCCAAGCAAGCCGCCAGCGGTTTTGTGGTTTCCAATGAAATTGGCGTCCGGCCTGCTGGCGATGAAAAAGCAGCCAGCAAGATCGACTCCAATGTAGATACCGCGATCGAGAAAGACTTCAAAGCCGTGATGATTGCGAACAGGCTCGATGATCAACACGTGAGGTGCAGCGCTAAGAACGGCGTACTCACGCTCAAGGGCACCGTGGACAACCCGGGAACCCGAGAGAACCTGGAAAAACTGGCAGCCAGCGTTCCCAACGTGCAGCAGGTCGTGAACGAGCTGGATGTGAAAGGCGCCAAGCGTTCGCGCAACACAGCTCCGGCCACCAGACCCGCACCTTAGTCAAATCGCGTTAACCATCGAAGGACGGCAGAGATGCCGTCCTTTGATTTTTTAAGTTCTTTGTATTTGTACTCCAACGCAGGTCTTCGGTTGGATTTGCAGAAGCTGGATCGGTAGCCGCAGTTAATTTCGGTAGCCGCAGTTAATTAAAGTGCTCTTCGTGTACCTCCAGTACAGCGGAGCAGTTCCTTCGCTGCCGCTCAGGATGACAGTGATCCTCTCTGCGCATCCGGCTATTCTCGCCTGAATTCGCTCCATCACAGCCGTGGCGGTACTACTATTCTCAGAGATCATTGTCAGAGCGGAACGCCTCTTTGTTTACCACGTAAGGCATTTTGGCGATGTCGCCGCCATAATTTTGCTCCAGGACATCTATCACGCCTTGGACGCAGCGGCCTGCCATGCCTTTCAGCGGATCGGGCGAGAGGCGGGTGATCCTTGCTCCACTGGCAAAATGATGAAAAAGCCGGCAGCGATCTTCAATTTCCGGGTCGCGCAACGGAGAGTCTACGGGCAGAGGTTCCTTTTCAAAAACATCAAGCGCTGCGCCGGCAATCCATCTCTCCTTGAGGGCCTTGTACAGGGCTGCTTCATCTACCACGGGACCGCGAGAGCTGTTGACCAAGTATGCCTCTGGGCGCATCAGCCTCAAGGTCTTTTCGTTGATCAGGTGATAGGTCGGCTCCCCGGATTCGCCTGGCCGGATCAGCGGCACATGCAGCGTGACGTAATCAGCCTGACGCAATGCGTCTTCGATTCCAACATACTTGATCCAGATCTTTTCGCTCTGCAGGCCGGTGCTGTGGCGCAAGTCCATCACCTGTTGGATCGCGGCCACAAATTCGTGGTCTTGATACGCGGGGTCATAACACAGGATGTTCATGTCAAACCCTGTACACTTCTTGATCATGGCCTGGCCAATGCGTCCGGTGCCGATGACCGCAACAGTCTTGCCGCTGACCTCATCGCCCAGGAAAGGCAGAAACGGATGCCATGATCCCCACTTGTTTTCGCGGACCAATTTCTCGCTG
>DATMMY010000226.1:0-3458 GCA_035569515.1 Candidatus Solibacter sp.
CAACCTTTGCGGAGGATAACGTGAAACTTCGTGTTCCGGCCCTTCTTGTGGGCGTTGCGTTTCTGTTGATTGTTTCCACCTCGTTTGCTCAGACCATCACAGCCGCGATTCAGGGCCGGGTATCCGACAAGTTAGGCGCGATTTTACCCAACGCCTCGGTAACCGCAGTCAATACCGAAACCGGTTTTACTCGCTCCACAAAGGCGGACTCAGACGGCATTTACAGAATCACTCAACTGCCGGTAGGCAGCTACAAGGTCACAGCCGAGGCCTCGACCTTCCAGCAACAGACGAGCGCACTGCGACTCAGCATTGGCGAGACAGCCGGCTTGGATTTTTCTCTGGTTCCCGGTCAGGTGACAGAGCAGGTGACCGTGACCGCCGAAGCTCCGCTGATTGAGCCGACACGTACCTCCACCGACTCGGTCATTGGGGAGACACAAATCAAGAACCTGCCTGTGAATGGACGGCAATTCATTGATTTCGCTCTGCTGGCTCCCGGAGTCATCATCGGCGATACCACCTCCGGCAGCACCGACGTAATCATTGAGCCGGTGACAAAACTCTCTTTTGCCGGCCAGAACATTCATTACAACTTCATCGCCATTGACGGCGCCGACAATATTTCAACCGCCTCCGGAGTCCAGAAGACCACTCCCTCTGCCGATGCGGTCCGCGAATTCCGCGTGATCAACAATACCTACAGCGTGGAAGCTGGGCGGGCGGTGGGCGGCATCGTCAACATCATCACCAAGAGCGGCACCAATGATCTGCACGGCAGCATTTACGAATACTTCCGCAACAACGCCATGGACGCCAAGAGCGTTCTGGCTGCCCCCGGTCTCAACAAGCTGCAGCAGAACCAGTTTGGATTCACCCTGGGCGGTCCCATCAAGAAAGACCGCACATTTTTCTTTGGCAACTACGAGGGCCAGCGGCGGCGCGAGAACCCGTTTTATAACTCCGTGATTCTGGGCAATCTGGCGGCCATCAACCAGTTCAAGACCAATTTCGGATTGCCCGCGGAGCAGCTCAATACCACCCGCAACAGCGATTACGATAACTTCCTGCTGAAGTTAGACCATTCCTTTAGCGACCGGGAGTATGGTTTTCTGAGGTACTTCTTTAACGACGGGCGATTGACCAATGTATCGCCCCTGAATGACGGCTTTGATCTGCCCTCCGGCTTCAAAGACAACAACCTGCGCGACCAGTCGTTGGTTGGAAGCTTGACTTCCGCGATTACCCCGCATTTCTTCAACGAGGTCCGCTTCCAATACGGGCACCGCACCTTTGATTTTCCCACGGTCACCACCCAGCCGCACCTGGAGGTTCTGAATACGTTTACTGCCGGCGTGAACCGGGGCAATCCCGATTTTTACCAGGAGAGCCGGGAAGAGATCGTTGATAACGTCACATGGCAGACAGGCAAACATACGCTTGGGTTTGGCGGAGATTTCAGCCACGTGGGCACGCTGGAATCATTTCCCCTTTTCTATCCCTTTGAGGCGGATTTCGGATGCCTGCTCACCGTCCAATGCCCCTTCAGTCTGCAGGCCGGCGCTCCCCAGGTGATCTTCTTCGAACGTTTTAAAGCACCAACATTTACCGAGCCCACTTTCAGCCCCTCGGTGTTTCAAGGGAGGCGCATCTCCAGCACCGTGCGCAACCAGGCCCAGGGAGATATTGGCCATACCTATGGCGGCCTCTACCTCCAGGACCACTGGCGCCCGACCGATCACCTGAGTCTGAACTATGGGCTGCGCTACCAGTTCGAAACCTTTCCCTCCAAAATCCTGAATAATCCCTCGGAATTTGATCCGCGTGCCGGCTTCGCTTACAGCTTTGGGACTAAATACAACATTGTTTTGCGGGGTGGCGCAGGCCTGTTCCACGGAACCATTCCCATGCCCCTGCTGGCCTGCCAGGCGCCCTCTTGTGGCGGAACAGCGGGGCCGTACCCGGGCCGTCCTAACGAAGATGCGCTGAACGCGACAACACGCCTGTTTGCCTTTGCCAGTGCTCCCAACATCACATCGATTGCCTTGAATGGTCTGCTCGGTGGAACCTATCCTGATGCGGCTCCCCTGGGCTTCTGTCCCGGTGGCACGGTCTCTGGCTGCGGTTTCTTTGGCGACTCGGTAATTGCCCGCTTCGATAAAAACCACAAGCCTCCGTATGGAATCCAAACCAGCCTTGGCCTGGAATTTCAGCCCACCAAAGACTCAGCGCTGGACATCAGTTTCCTCCGCACCAAGGGCGTGCATCTGGGAAGCTTCTTCAACGTGAATCAGCCCGATCCCACCGGACAGGTAACTGTCCACAACTCCAACGGCACCAGCGGCCTCAAGAATACATACTTCGCCGCACCGGGTATTCCCGGCTCGCGCAGCGCCGGCCCTGGGTTCCCGACCTTATATGCGGTATTTTTCGAGGCTGCTTCAAAATGGAACTCGGAGTGGAACGGGTTGCTCGTCAACTTCAACAAGCGCATGAGCCGCCACTTCAGCGCGGGCGTGAGCTATACATGGTCGAAAGGCATTGACGATGGCCCCAATCCCAGCTTTGTGCTCATTCCCCAGGACAGCAAGAACATACGGGCCGAACGGGCCATCTCTGCCGACAGTGTAGGACAGCGCTTTGTGCTGAACACTACGATTGATGGACCTTCGCACCTGAACGCGCTGCTGAACAATTTTCATCTGGGCTCGATTGTTACCCTGGAATCACCCAATTACTTCACCAAGTTCGCCGGATTTGACGCCAACGGAGATATCTTCGGCAACAACGATCGTGTAGGCATTGAGCCGCGCAACACCTTCAAGGGCGCCGGCTATCAATCCGTTGACCTGAGGCTCTCAAGGAGTTTCAAAGCCACAGAGCGCTTGAACATGGAAGCCATCGCCGAGGCATTCAACGTTCTTAACACGGTGAATGTCAGGTTCTTCAACACGGTCTATGGAGCGGCTGACTTCTGCCCGTTTAATCCGACGGCCCAAGGATGCTCCGCAACCCAAAGATTCCGCGAGGGCTCGCCAAACCCCACCTACGGCACGCCCCGCGCAGTCTACAACCCTCGCCAGATCCAATTGGCGTTACGATTGAGCTTCTGATACGCAGAGGAGCGTTTCACGGCAGAGGGACGTTTCAGCGCAGAGGCCGCAGAAAACGCAGAGGTACGGGCAGGCATCTTGTGAATCAGTCGCCTCGATCAGGTCAAGGGTCTTTCAGAACCCGTCAACAAAAGAGGATGTCATCGTGCGCCGCAGCGAAGAGCCTGTCCTAGAGGCGAACCCCGCGAGCCGAAGGAAACTGCTCCGCTGTAGGCGTGCGGCGAGATAAACCGGATGCAGAACGAAAAACTGTGTCATCCTGAGCGGCAGCGAAGGAACTGCTCCGCTGCACTTAAGGTACACGAGAAATCACTCTGCTATCGCTGACCACCATCCGGAAGACCA
>DATMMY010000227.1:0-4232 GCA_035569515.1 Candidatus Solibacter sp.
CTGAGCGCCATGGCGCCGACCATTGTTCTGAAGGAGGGCAAGCTCTTCCTGGTGCTTGGCTCTCCGGGCGGGCCGCGCATCATCACTACGGTGGCTAACGTCCTGATGGGCGTGGTGGATTACGGCCTGGATATCCAGCAGGCGGTGAATGCTCCTCGCTTCCATCACCAGTGGGAGCCGGACCAGATTTACGTCGAAAAAACGGGAATTTCTCCAGACACGCTCAAGCTCCTGGAAGCTCGCGGCCATAAAATCCAGATGAATGGCTACTGGAGTGATGCCGAGTGCATCGAGATTGATATGGCAACGGGGGAGAAGCTGGGCGCGCCGGACGGGCGCAATGGTGGAAAGGCGGTAGGTTTCTGATGTTGCGGGCCATGTCCAGTTACGTCTTTATCAAGGAGCGGCTGCATCCGGGTCTGCTGGACCGGATGGCCGGTGGTGGCGCGCAAGCCATTGAGATATTTGCCGCGCGCGGCCATTTTGACTACACCGACCGTGCCCAGGTGCGCGAGGTGGCCAATTGGTTCAAGTCTGGCCAAGTGGAGTTCCACTCCATGCATTCCCCCATTTTTACGACCAATGATTTTGCCCGGGCCGTCGATCCTCCGTTGAATATCGTGGACATGGAGAAGCGCCGGCGCATTGAGGCCATGGACGAGATCAAGCGCGCCATAGAGGTGGCGGAGCATCTGCCGTTCCGGTTCCTGGTCCAGCACATTGGCAACAGCAATGAATCCGATGACACGCGCAAGTTTGAGGACGCCCTCAGCTCCATTGAACATCTGCGGGCCTTCGCCCGGCCGCTGGGTGTCTCCCTGCTGGTCGAGAACATTCCCAATGAAATATCCGCGCCGGAACGGCTGATGGAGCTGTTGCGCATCTTGCGGTATGACGATATGGGCGTCTGTTTTGATACCGGCCATGCCCACATGATGAGCACAGTTCATCAGGCTTTCGGAGTTTTGGAGAGCCGCATTCGCTCCACCCACGTCCACGACAACAACGGCATACGCGACTCGCACCTCTGGCCGGGCGAAGGCACTGTGGACTGGGAACAGACCATGCATCTGCTGCGCTCCGCTCCGCACGCCCCCGCGCTGCTCATGGAAATTGAAGGACAAGCAGGCGTGGACGCCGGCAGCAAGATGGCGGAAGCATTTAAGAAGCTGGAGAGCATCACCGCGCCGGTTGAATAAAGCAAGCGCCAGCAACAAGATCGGTACAAGACTCCATACAAGCCAAGAGGCAAACAACATAATGGAAACCACAACACAGGCGCCGGTCAGCACGATTGCGAAAATCGGCCAGCACGATGGCCAGACCGTAACGGTGCGCGGCTGGCTCTACAACAAGCGCGAGAGCGGCAAACTGCTCTTTCCCATATTTCGCGATGGCACAGGCGTGATTCAAGGCGTGGTCGCGAAGAACCAGGTCGCTCCGGAAGTCTTTGATACCGTCAAGAACCTGACGGATGAATCCAGCGTGGTGGTGACCGGCAAGGTGCGGAGCGATAAACGCGCTCCCGGCGGCTATGAGATGGATGTTACGGACATTCGCGTGGTCCAGCGCGTGCCGGAAGACGATCCATTCCCGATTTCCCGCAAAGAGCATGGTCCCGATTTTCTGATGGAGCACCGGCACCTATGGGTGCGCACTCCCAAGCAGAGCGCCATCCTGCGAGTCAGGGCGGAGATCATTCGCGCGGCAAGAAACTTTTTTGATGATCGGGGATTCGTCCTGACCGATCCACCGATTCTCACGCCCGCGGCTTGTGAAGGAACCACCACGCTCTTCTCGGTAGATTACTTTGAGGAGCAGGCCTATCTTACGCAGTCCGGCCAGCTTTACATTGAAGCCACGGCCATGGCGCTGGGCAAGGTGTACTCTTTTGGCCCTACGTTCCGCGCTGAGAAATCCAAGACCCGCCGCCACCTGACGGAGTTCTGGATGGTTGAGCCTGAGATTGCTTACGCCGAGTTGGACGACATTATGGAGCTGGCGGAGAATTTCATCAGCCACATTGTGCAGACCGTTGTGGCCAACCGACAGGGTGATCTGAAGACCATTGAGCGGGACATTGCCAAACTGGAGAAGATCAAAGCTCCCTTTCCGCGAATCAGCTATGACGACGCCGTCAAGCTGCTGCAGGAGGGCCACAGCAAAGGGCAGGTTGAGACCCGGTTTGAGTGGGGAGGCGACTTCGGCTCGCCCGATGAGACATATATCTCCTCCCAGTTCGATAAGCCGGTCATGATCCATCGCTATCCGGCGCAGGTCAAGGCGTTTTACATGGAGCCGGACCCGCAGCGTCCGGAACTGGCCTTGTGCGCGGACGTGCTTGCTCCAGAGGGATATGGCGAGATCATTGGCGGGTCGCAACGCATTGGCGATTACCAGCTGCTGCTGAAACGCATTCGGGAGCACAGCCTGCCGGAAGAAGCTTTCAAATGGTACCTGGATTTGCGCAAGTACGGCGGGGTCCCCCATGCCGGATTTGGCATGGGAATCGAGCGCGCAGTTGCATGGATCTGCGGGCTTGAACATGTGCGCGAAACCATTCCCTTTGCACGGACCCTCACCCGTATTTATCCCTAGAACGAAGAACGAGACCGTATGACACCCGAAACAACAGCTTCAGGTTTAGTACCAACCAAGAGCGAACCAGGTAATAAGCCGATTCTGGCTGACAATATTGTCCCTAAGAAAATCAGAATTCTGGGCATCCCCCTGGATTTGGGCCAATCGCGGCGGGGCGTCGACATGGGGCCTTCCGCTGTCCGCGTGGCCGGCCTGGAAGCCCGGCTGGAAGCGCTGGGGCACGTGGTGGAAGATGGCGGAAATGTATCTGTGGCCATTGCCGAGCAGAAAAAAGAAGGCGATCCGCGCGCCAAGTATCTGAAAGAGATCACCGCCACCTGCACCAAGCATGCCGATATGGTGCTGAAGACGCTGGAGGCCGGAAAATTTCCGCTGGTGCTGGGAGGAGACCACTCCGTAGCCGCGGGTACTGTGGCCGGCGTGGCGGAATTTTATCGGCGGCAAAACCAGAAAACCGGGCTGATCTGGATTGATGCGCACGCTGACATCAATACCCCTGAGACCTCTCCCAGTGGAAACGTGCATGGCATGCCGCTGGCCGCCATTCTGGGGCTGGGCCCGGCGGAACTGGCCAATATCTTCAATTTCTCGCCCAAGGTGCAGCCGGAAAACTGTGTTCTGGTGGGCGTGCGCGACATTGACGCACGTGAAAAAGAAAACATCCACGAAACCGGTATTGAGGTCTACACCATGCGCGACATCGACGAACGCGGCATGCGGGTGATCATCGAAGAAGCTTTGCGGGTCGCCGGAAGGGGTACCTCCGGCTATCATGTATCGCTCGATATGGACTGGATCGATCCCGAAGATGCTCCCGGCGTGGGAACACCGGTGCGCGGCGGGGCCAGCTATCGCGAGGCCCACCTGGCCATGGAGATCATCGCCGATCACGGCCGCATGACCAGCTTTGAAATTGTGGAAGTAAACCCCGTAATCGATGAGCACAACCGTACCGCGGACCTGGCCGTTGAACTGACGCTTTCCGCGCTGGGGAAGAAGATTCTTTAGAACGGTTCGAGCGTCTGGAGAGCCGAAGACAGTTTCAAATCGTCACTCGTGCCAGACGCAAATTACGTTTTTCAGCGTGGCGGGAGGAACTTAGATCTGTGGGCAAGAAATAACCGAATGAACAAAGTGGATCAGTGTCATCCTGAGCGGCAGCGAAGAGCCTGTCCTAGAGGTGAGTCCGCGAGCCGAAGGAAACTGCTCCGCTGCACTTCAGGTACACGAGAACCGTTCTATATTCGCGGAGGGAAAATGAAAGCCATTCTAGTTTGGCTCATACTGCTTTACGTTGGTGTTGCGAATGCTCAAACCGGCGACAAGCGTGGTCCCTCCACTCCGGAAGAGCGGGAGCGTTTTGTGAAAATTGTTCACAAGCTTGAACAATCGCCGTTGGACAAGAATCTATACCCGGAACGAGCGTGGGCGCTGCAGTGGCTGGTTGAGGTCCCCGATATCAATGTGGATGTATGCACGGCGCCGCTCGGCGATTTCATGAAATCAAACTATAAGTATGCCTCCTTGATCGAAGGCCAGCTCACGTTTTCCATGGGCGTATTTGTGATTGAGCATCTGGGTAAGCCTGCGGATGATGTTTCTTCACTGGTGGCCGGGGTGGAAGGCGCTCT
>DATMMY010000228.1:0-3950 GCA_035569515.1 Candidatus Solibacter sp.
CAAAGATGCCGTGACTGGCGCTTGGGCAGAATACCGTTCGTCCGAGTATTCGGCCTCTGGCACGCTTGGCATCCGTGCCAGGAAATTATCCGTGCCGCAAATCGCCAATGTTTATGCGGGTTGTCACGCTGTCACGGATGAAATGGTATTTTTTGAACTAAATGCACGGCCTATCCCCAGGGATGTGGAACAAGCTCTTTGACAACTGAATATTTAGGGTGAACAGGCTCGGTGGAGATGTACGGGCTGGCCACAATACACAAGTGCGCCAGCCCTGGAACCGGCGCTTGCTAAAGAATCAAATTAGAAATTTTCAATCATCCACCCCGTAACTAAATATATATCCCCACCCTCTTAGATACTCCATTACTACTCCAAGACTACTTTGAACAAGCTGGATCATTTTCTTCGTGGCCCATACATTAGAAAAAACAAATTACTTTAGTGGCGAAAGAAAGCTGGTGAGTCCCGCTATTTTGCCGATAAGCTAATCAAATGCGAGGATTGTCCCCTGGCCAAACGCAGAGGCGCGTTTGGACTTACATCCTGATAACGGTGGTCCTGCTCGTGGGCGGTCTTCCCATCTACCGCGCCAGATGGCAGAGCAGCTCCGAGTTTCATACCTTGCTTGAGGTCATTGCCGCTTCGCTGGCATTCATCACCGGCACTATGGCCCTGGTGCGCTATTATGCAAAGAAAAACAGCACATTTCTAATCTTGGGTGCCGGCTTCTTAGGAACGGCACTCCTGGATGGCTACCACGCACTCATCACCTCCTCTTTTTTCACCGGGCGGACACCTTCCGCCCTGGCCGACCTCAGCACATGGACTGGAGTAATTGCGCGGCTCTTCCTGGCCTTTGTGATGTGTGCGGGTTTTCTGGTTGGGCAAAGAGAAATGCAAAAGCCCGCGACGGTCAGGATCAGAGAAAGGGTTGTTTACGCGCTGATTGGGGGCTGCATTGCGATCTGCTTTCTCTGCTTTGCGCTGGTAAGAATGCCCCCCGCATACTATCCGAACTTAATTTTTCACCGCCCTCTGGATGTGCTCCCCACCCTTATTTGGGCGTTCGCCGGCATCGGATATTTAGCTAAAGGATCCTGGAAAACCGACCATTTTGAACACTGGCTGGTGCTGACCCTCATCCTGGGTGTAGTGGGCCATCTGGTCTACATGTTTTGCACCAGGATCTTCGATGCGCCTTTTGCTGCCGCTCACGTGCTCAAGATTGTGCAATACAGCTTTGTGCTCACCGGGCTTTTCATCAGCATGTTCTCCATATTCCGCAGAGAGGCGGAGCACGCCACCCACCTGTCACAGGTAAATGAATCGCTCGCCAGAGAGATCACAGAACGCCACCTGGTTGAAGAAGAGTTGCGGCGATCGCAAGACCAACTGGAGATAAGGGTCCATGCGCGCACCGCCGACCTGGCCAAAGTCAATGAAGCGCTGCAAGTGGAAATTGCGGACCGCACCAGGGCGGAACAGGAGGCTGAGCACGCCAGCCGGGCCAAGAGTGAGTTCCTGGCCAACATGAGCCATGAAATCCGCACACCCATGAACGGCGTGATCGGCATGACGGAGCTGGCGCTGGAGACCAAGCTGACGCGCGAACAGCGCGAATATTTAAGCACCGTGAAATCGTCGGCGGATTCGTTGCTCTCCATCATCAATGACATTCTGGACTTCTCCAAGATTGAGGCCGGCAAACTGGATGTTGAAATCATCAGCTTCCCGTTGCGCGACATGCTGGACGACACCATGCGGGGGAGCAGCCTTCGCGCCCACCAAAAAGGGCTGGAACTTGCTTGCCATGTGCTGCCCGGCGTGCCGGATGCTCTACATGGAGATCCCAATCGCCTGCGTCAGATCGTAGTGAACCTGCTCGGAAACGCCATCAAGTTCACCTCCCATGGCGAAATTGTAGTGCGCGTGACTACGGAGGAAGAAACAGCCGGCGATGCTGTCCTTCATTTCGCGGTGACTGACACGGGCATTGGCATTCCCTCGGAAAAGCAGGACGCCATCTTCGATGCTTTTACCCAGGCGGACAACTCCATGACGCGAAAGTACGGCGGCACCGGCCTGGGACTGGCCATCTCTTCGCGCCTGGTCACGATGATGGGCGGCCGCATATGGGTGGAGAGCGAACCGGATGTGGGAAGCACCTTCCATTTCACCGCCCGTTTTCTCCTGCAACAAGCTCCAGCCCGGATGCCGCAGCCTGTGGATTCGCAGATGCTCCGCGACCTTCGGGTGTTGGTTGTCGATGACAATTCCACCAATCGCCGCATTCTGTACGAGATATTAGAGGGATGGCTGATGAAGCCAGCATTGGCTGAGGACGCTCCGCAGGCGCTGGCCATGCTGGAACAAGCCAGCAAAATGAGTACGCCCTTCGCCCTGGTATTGGTGGATTCATGGATGCCGGAGGTGGACGGCTTCAATTTAGCAGAGCAAATCCGGCAACAGAGCCCAGCGGACACCCCTAACGTCATCATGCTAACCTCTGCCGATTTCGTTGGAGATGCTGCTCGCTGCCGCGAACTGGGCATTAAGGCTTATCTTCCCAAACCGGTGAAACGCTCTGATCTACACCATGTAATCAAAATGGTCATGGGTTCCAATGAGCGGTTTGTGGAGGGCCAGGCTTTCATGACTCCTGATTCACTCCGCGAGGCTCCGGGGCGATTGAAGATCCTGGTGGCGGAAGATAACGCGGTGAACGGACTGTTGGCGGCGCGCTTGCTGCAGAAAAGGGGACACGCAGTCGTAATGGCTGAGACCGGAACCGCCGCCCTGGAGATGATGTCCCAGCAATCGTTCGACCTTGTGCTGATGGATGTCCAGATGCCAGAGATCAGCGGTTTAGAGGTTACACGGGCGATCCGCAAGCGCGAGAAATCGACAGGCCGGCATGTCCCAATCGTCGCCATGACTGCCCATGCCATGGTAGGCGACCGGGAATCCTGCCTGGAAGCGGGAATGGATGACTATGTAGCCAAACCTCTCCAGGCCAAAGAACTGTTCGCAATCATAGAAAACCTTCTGCCCGTACAGAAAGCCTTGTACTGAGGTTGTAGTGTTGTGGTATCCATGAGATGTAATGCGTCTGCCTGAAATCGAGTGGAAGCCGATGTCGCGAACAGCCGTGGTGCTGTGGCTGAGTTTCTACGCTCTGCTGTTTCTGTATCTGGCGGCGCACTTCTCCGAACCTACTTTGCTCGACAATGTCCATCTGCCCATTCATGAAGGCGGACATCTTCTCTTCAGTTGGCTGGGGGAAAAGCCGATGCTCTGGGGTGGCACAATTCTCCAGTTGCTGGTGCCCGCGCTGCTGGCCGGCAGTTTCGCCGTACGCGGCGACCTTGCAGGAACAACTTTCTGTTCCGTAGGCTTCTTTCACAGCTTGAACGGCGTGGCCACCTACATGATTGACGCCCTCAAGCGCGAGCTTCCGCTGGTCACGGTAGGAGCTTCGGCCGACGAAGCCCAGCATGACTGGGTACGGATCTTCAGCGACCTCGGCGTGCTGCCACATGCCATTCAGATCGGCAACTTTGTCCGGGTGCTGGCCTGGTGCGGGTTGCTGGGTTCCATGGCCTGGCTCTATTGGCGGTATCACAAACAGAGCCATATCAACTGATTTATCGGGATATGTGATAAGGCATTTTTAGTTTTTTCGTACACCGTGGCGCGGGCGAGACGTGTAACAGCCCCAACCATCCCTGGGTGGGATGGTTGCGAGAACCAGAGACTCTCGGTACCCGCATTCCGATTCGTGTTCATTCGCGTTAATTCGTGGCTAAATCGGTTTTCGCTTTAGCCGGAACCGGCCATTGCGTTTTCTACAACTTACAAGGGAGTCTCTGGAGAGGAACCGACTACTTCCGGCTTGCCGACAATTCCTGGCCATCCGAGTGGGCATTCAGGTGTTCCAACGACTTCTC
>DATMMY010000229.1:0-5056 GCA_035569515.1 Candidatus Solibacter sp.
CAAGCCAAGAAGTTATCCAGCCGCTTGTTAATGTCGTTAATATTGAAGGTGGCGACTTTCACCAGGTTCCTCTCTGCCGCTACCTCAGGGTGCGCCTCCCAAAGGGAGCAGCTAGCGTTCTCCGCACGAGAATCGTTGCTCCGACCATCTTCCGGCGGAGTGATCAGCGACATGGCTTCCTCCAGGGTAGGAAGGCGCCAATCATCAAAGCCACCGAATTTTCGAGCGTTCAGGGATCGCGCATAGGCTTTGGCCTCTTGCCGGTCCATCAATTGTGGCCCCGACCCATCTCTCTGCCACATAAGGCCCGTAGTGCTGTCAACTACCACAGGCGCACTCCGCAAGACTTGGACATCATATCGATGCGGCGTGCCTTTTCCAGTGGTGTTCCAGTTTGCATGATAGAAGCCGTGAGAGACGGTCATTACTTTCGCGTCGTCAGGCGAAACAGTTCGCCCTTCGCGGCGCAAATGCATTTTGTTGCCGGCTGCTGAGAAACATCCAAGGTTCAATATGCAGCCTGCAAATACGGCTAGCAGGACGCTGTTAAGCCATTGTGATCTCGGTCTGCCGGCGGCAGGACGCTCGACCGCCACGCTTTTGCCTGAACCTTTGCCGGGCGTGGTCCACCAGTATCAGACGCATCCTCCCCACGGCGAAAGCAAAGAACTGCCCCCGATTCCACTTCATCGGCGGTAGCTTCGCGAGGTCGAAATAAAGCTCATGCACCAATTCGGTACCCTGCCAGCTTATGTCGCTACGCTCGTTTTTTAGAAGAAATCGCGCGCGGTGGCGCAAGTCGTTATAGATCAAAGGCAGGAATTTCTTGAAGGCTTCCCGGTCTCCGTGGCCCCATTGGTGTATCAGCTCGCTGATCTGGGAGGACACTTTCTTCTAACTCCTCACTCCTCGATATATCAAGAGGAATGCAGTGCCATACGAGTAGCCAGTTCCCATTTTAGAAATTTCAACAATTTTATCAGAGATCGCGGCAGATTACCTGGCCAATCGGTTCGATTTTGTCGCCTCATTGAATGGAGCAATCTCGGATTCTTAGAAAGTGCTAACAAGCAAGAGGGGAAATCTCCGCGAATTACGTCTGATGTTGTAGAGAGCGTAGTGGCTTTGTTCGCAACACAAGGCTGCTAGCCTCATTACGCAAAGGAGGAGTCTATGGGGAAATCCATACTGAACTCCGTTTCACCGCTCATTCCATATCGCCCCTTCATCCAGAAGGATGGTCGGCAACAAAAACCCAAAATACTCATCGTGATTTCTGCTCTTATGGCCCTGGCCGCAGGCGCAGCTTTCGCTCAAACGATTGCGGTTCCATCTTTGGCTGATCGCTCCAGTATCATCGTCCGCGGAAAGGTCCTGAAGATCAACGCCAGCGATGAACACCTGCTAGAGCCCTCTAACCAGACAGCGGTCATATCCATACAACAGATGTATACCGGCAAGGAGATTGCCGGCGACCAGACAGGGCGGACCGCCACCGTCATCCTCAGCAAACCGGGAGTTCTAAAGGCAGGCGAAGCAGCTGTCTTCTTCGGTAACCCTCGCTTTCTCGGCAAATCGGTCACCATTGCCGACGAAGGGGAGACGCCCCTTGCTGCCAACGTTTCCATGCAAAGCAGCCTGGACCAGGCCGTGCAAGCCCAACGCAATAAGCCACTTCTGGACAAGATTGCAGCGGCCAGCCTGATTTTCCGGGGAAAGGTCAGCTACGTTCAGCCTCTTGAATCCTCCCGGGAGCCGGAGAGACCCGAATCTGATTCCCCATCTGAGCACTCCCCTGATTGGCACCTGGCAACAGTTGAAATCACAAACCCCTTGCAGGGCGGCACAGCGAAACAGCAAGTCACAGTGGTTTTCTCCGCGAGTAGGGACATAGTCTGGTTTCAGTCGCCGAAGCTCATCCCCGGCCAGGACGCCATTTTCCTCGCTCACGCGCCGACCAGCGAGGAAGAAACGCTCTACCGCGGCTCCACGCTCCATGAGCTCATGCAGAAACAACCCATCTATATGGTGACCGAGCCGTCCCATGTATTGCCGCCAGCGGAAGAAGACCGGGTTCGCGGTCTGATCGCTGCGCCGAAGGAGATAAAATAATGATTAAGTCGCTGCTTCGCTTTTTAACCATTCTTGTTGTTCTTATCGGCGCTGTTCTTCCCTGCCTGTCCCAGAGTCTGGTGAACATGGTCCCCAACAGCCGCAGTGGTGAGACAAACCAGGATTCCGAGCCTACGCTCGCGGTTGATCCCCAAAACGTTCAGCATCTGGCGGGGTCCGCGTTCACCTGGGACAATCTTACCGGCGGCCCAATGGCGACAAATACCGCCCCCATTTACGTTTCTACCGATGGCGGCAATACCTGGACGATGGCTTTGATCGTTCCCAGCCTGGCCGGGTCTAATTTTCCTACCGGCGACATTACTCTTAGCTTCAGTTCGACGCCCAGCGGCGCTCAGGCCCACCAGACAAGCTGGCTTTATGGCGGCATCCTCAGGTCAACGAACGCGGGCCGCCCGATGACGGCTCTCCGATCGCAGGACCCATTTGCTCCCGCGGTGATGACCGTCCTTGATACCCGCACAGGAAATGTCGACCAGCCTCATACACTGGCCTTTACCAGTGGCGGGCAAGACAAGCTCTATATTGGATTCAACAATGGCTTCAACTGTGTGGTCCCCGGCGGACGGACCTCCACCCTCGACGTCTCGCAGGATGCCACCCTTGGTCTGCCGGTGTTTGGGCTTGACGTCATCGAGCAGCGCGACTCCGTCTGCCAGGATGGATTTGCTCAAGTTGTGGCGGCGCACAAAGACGGCACCGTCTACGCCGCCTTCCTTCATGATTGGGGCTCTGGCGGCTTCGGCGGCACACCCCGGCTGGTCGTGGTGCGCGACGATAATTTTGGCATCGGAGTTAATCCTTTTAGCGCCTTGACAGATCCCAGTGATGCCGTCCCAGGCCGCTTTGTCACCCCCGGCCTTACCCTCGCCTCGGGCACGATGGGGCAGAACCGTCTGGGCGCCAGCAACGTCTCGATCGCCGTGGATCCTAATAACAGTGGCCGCGTTTACGTTGCCTGGGGTGACGCGAACGGACTCAACAGTGAGACTATCCACGTGCAGCGATCCATCGACCACGGCCAGAATTGGTCCGGTGATCTTTTGACCATTAGCAATGCGATGAATCCTGAAATTGCGATTAATGCGATTGGAGTCGCGGGGCTTTTCTACCAGACTGTTGTCAACGGGAGATGGGAAAACCGTCTCGCTCTCACCAATGATCTGGACGCGACAACCTTTGCCATGCCGGGCACTCTTTTCGCCAGCCAGGATGCTTCGACCCCGGCGGCCACGTTCTTTCCCTACATCGGCGACTACGCTTCGCTGTTGGCCGCTGGGACCAACTTCGTCGGCATGTTCTCTGCCAGCAACTTCCCTGACCAGGCCAACTTCCTCCCCGGCGTACAGTACCAGCGTGAGGTCGATTGGGCGTCGCATAAGCTCTTCACCGACGCTTCGCACACTGTGCAGGTGTCTCCATCCATCGATCCTTTTTTCTTTCAGACCAATACCAATGCCGGCAACAAGTCGCCCGTCTTCGCCAATATATGCCAGACCCACCCCGAGCTCTGCTTTCCCATCTATGACCCTTTGTGGTGGCTGAAGTGCCCGATGTGCGGCTTCAACATTTACATAAATCCCGGCGATCAATTTCAAAATGTGGCCATATTCGATTCTCTGGGCAACGCTGTTGGCCAGTTTCAAAGACTCGCCCAGCCCCTGGTTGAAAATGGGGTGACGTACACCTACTCGGTGACGGTGCAGGTGCGCGAGGGTGTCGGCTTTGTGTTGAAAGCCCAGCCCACATCGTCATACACGGGCGGCAACTTCCTTCCACTCTACACGGTTAAGCTACAGCCCACTTCTACGCCGTTGACGCTCATCAATGGCTGGACCAACGCCCCATTCAGCACCAACGTTGCCACAGTCGATGAACTCGCGGGCATCGTGCATTTCAGGGGCGCCATTGCCTCTGGAAGCAATGCGCAACCGTTCGTGCTGCCTGTGGGGTTCAGGCCGGCAACCGATGTCTACGTCCCCGTCGATCTGTGCGGCGCCACCAAAGGGCGGCTCCATATTACGCCCAGTGGCGCCGTGGACATCCAGGCCAAGGGCGGTGCGTTCAGCAATGCCCAGTGCTTCACGTCGCTCGATGGCGCGTCCTTCGCCCCGGCAGATACCGGTTTTACGCCGCTTACGCTGATCAACCGCTGGACCAACGCCCCGTTCAGCACCAGTAACGCGGCGGTCCAAAACATCGATGGGATCGTCCACCTCAAAGGCGCCATTGCCTCCGGAACTGGACAACCGTTCCTGCTCCCGGTGGGGTCTAGGCCGGCAACCGATGTCTACGTCCCCGTCGATCTGTGCGGCGCCACCAATGGGCGGCTCCATATTACGCCCACTGGCACGGTGGACATCCAGGCCGAGGGCGGTACGGTCAGCAATGCCCAGTGCTTCACCTCGCTCGACGGCGCGACCTTCGCCCCGTCAGATAAGGCTTTTACGCCGCTCACGCTGATCAACGGCTGGACTAACGCCCCGTTCAGCACCAGTAACGCGGCGGTCCAAAACCTCGATGGGATCGTCCACTTCAAAGGCGCAATTGCCTCCGGAAATGGACAACCGTTCCTGCTGCCCGTGGGGTTTAGGCCGGCAACCGATGTCTACGTCCCCGTCGATCTGTGCAGCGCCACCAATGGGCGGCTCCATATTACGCCCACTGGCACAGTGGATATCCAGGCCGAGGGCGGTACGGTCACCAATGCCCAGTGCTTCACGTCGCTGGACGGCGCATCTTTCGTCCAATAACCAAGAACCGCCAACCACTTCATCGTTAACACGGTGAATGTGAACCCCGGGTGATAGTCGCGGACCGTCATAATTATGTTCGGCTCAGGGATCGGAACCCTGGGAGTCGACATGGCTATCACCCGGGGTAAGGATTCTTGTCCAAACAGGGCCGCGTTATGAGTGTATTT
>DATMMY010000230.1:0-6208 GCA_035569515.1 Candidatus Solibacter sp.
GAACCGGAATCAATGCAGACGCGTCCTACCGGCACTTTATCGATCTTCCGCGCGCCCAGTTCGTCGAATTCCATCACATCTCCACTTTCCATCAGAAGCACCTGGCCCACGGCACCGTGCATGGACCGCGCCATATCGGCATGCAGCCGAAGTTGACGGTACTCTCCGTGAATGGGAATGAAGTAGCGGGGCTTCACCAGGTTGATGAGCAGCTTTAATTCTTCCTGGCTGGCATGTCCACTCACATGGACCGGAGGTGAAGAGCCGTCTTCATAGAGCACATCGGCTTCCCGGCGGAACAAGTGGTCAATCATCCGGTAGATAGCCTTTTCATTGCCGGGGATGATGCGGGAAGAGAGCACCACCGTATCACCGCGCTCAATCTTGGCGTGCTTGTGATTCTCAACGGCGGCCCGCGAGAGCGCAGACATAGGCTCGCCCTGAGTGCCGCTGATCAGCACGCAAACCTGGTCCGGTGGGTAGTCCCTGATCTGGCCCGGATGAATGATGGTGCCTTCGGGAACCTCCATGTAGCCCAGATCCAGCGCAATCTCGGTGGATTCGGTCATCGAGCGCCCTACCAGCGCCACCTTGCGCCGGTATTCCCAGGCGACCTCCATCGCCAGCTTGATGCGATGGATGGAGGACGAAAAGCAGGAGATAAAGATACGCCGCTCGGCGCGAGCAAAGATCTCGTCAAACTTGCCGCGCACCGCGCGTTCGCTGGGTGTGTATCCCCGGCGCTCAACGTTGGTGGAATCTTGAAGCAGGGCCAGCACGCTCCGGTCTTTGCCGTACTCGGCAAAGGTGTGCAGATCAAACAAGCGGTTGTCAGTGGGTGTGGGATCAACCTTGAAATCGCCCGTGTGAATCACCACGCCGATAGGGGTATGAATGGCCAGGGCCACACAATCCACCAGGCTGTGTGTCACCTGAATAGGATTAATGGTAAACGGCCCCAGATTGAAGCGGTTTCCGGCCCGGATCTCGCGCAGGTCGGCGTTGTCCAGGAGTTGGTGCTCTTCCAACTTGTTTTCCACCAGCGCCAGCGTGAATTCCGTGCCGAATACCGGCACATTCAGTTCGGAAAGGATCCAGGGCAGCCCGCCGATATGGTCTTCATGGCCGTGAGTCAGGACAATGCCACGGACTTTGTCGCGGTTGTTCAGCAGGTAAGTGATGTCCGGAACAACGATATCGACGCCCAGCAATTCGGATTCTGGGAACATCAGGCCGGCGTCCACCACCACGATGTCGTTGCCCCAGCGAATGGCCATGCAGTTCATTCCGAACTCGCCCAGGCCGCCTAAAGGTACTAAATGGAGTTTTCCCACTGGCATAGTCAATCTTTGATGCTATCAATTAAAAGGACTTGGCAGGAAAGAAACTTTACGCCGGAATAGTTTTGGCCGCTCCAGCTTGCATTTGCTCCAGCGCGGCTGTTTCCCTTTTTCCGAAGATTGTTCCGGCAATTGTGTAGTAAATGGGAATCAGGAAGTACAGAAACCCAGCGCTGCCGCCGTATGGGACGGGCAACGACATGGCGACTACGGCAATCATTGGGCCCTTACTGTGCCATGGCATCTACCACCGCGGGGGATGGAGCCTCTGTCTCAAACTCACCCTCCCATCGGGCAATCACGGCCGTTGCCAGGCAGTTGCCAACGACGTTGATTGTGGTCCTCGCCATGTCCATCAGTTGGTCTACACCTAGAATGATGAAGATGGGCCAGGCTGGAAGGTGAAATGAATCTACGGTTCCAAGAAGGATAACGAGCGTAGCTCGCGGCACACCCGCTACTCCCTTACTGGTGAGCATGAGAGTAAAAACCATCAGGAGCTGCGCGCCGAAGCTGAGGTGGATCCCGGCTGCCTGGGCAATAAAGATTGAAGCCAGTGAGAGATAAAGCGTGCTGCCGTCGAGATTGAAGCTGTAGCCGGTCGGCATGACAAAAGCGACCATCTGCCGGGGAACCCCAAAGGCCTCCATGGCTTCCATGGCGCGAGGCAGAGCGGCTTCTGAACTGGCCGTGGCAAACGCAATAGACGCGGGCTCGGCTATGGCTTTCAGGAAACGCTTCAGAGGCAAGCGAGCGATGAGGGCCACCGGCAGGAATACGCAGAGAACAAAGACCACCAGCGCGGCATAGAGCGTGGCCACCAGCGTAAGCAGGTTTCTGATGATGCCAAAGCCCATGGTTCCGACCGTATAGGCAATGGCTCCCGCCACCCCGATCGGCGCGAACAGCATGACAATGTTGGTGAACTTGAACATTGTCTCGGAAAGGCTTTCGCAAAACGCCAGCATGGGGCGGCGTCTCTTTTCCTCAACCAGGGCCAGCGCGATGCCGAAGATAATGCTGAAAACCACCACCTGGAGTACCTGGCCTTCGGCTACCGATTTGGCAATGTTCTCCGGGAACACATGCTGAATCAGCTCAGAGGTGGTTTGCTTGGGCGCCTGAATCTGCTGGGTTGCCGCCGAGGCCGGTGGGTTTACTCCCACGCCGGCCTTGGAAATGTTGATGGCTGCCAGTCCGATAAACAGCGCAATGGTGGTTACAACCTCAAAATAGATGAGCGCTTTTATTCCCATCCTGCCGACCTGCTTGAGGTTGGAGTGTCCGGCAATTCCAACCACCAGGGTAGAGAAGATCAAGGGCGCAATAATGGTCTTGATGAGCCGCAGGAAGATGATGCTCAGAACCTGCATGCTGGCAGCGGTGGTGGGCCAATCATGACCAAACTCTGCGCCCACCAGGATGCCGGCGACAATCCACACAGTCAGCGAGCGCCGGCTATAGGAGTAACCGCAAAACGCCAGCACAGCCAACCAGCGAAAGGCCAGAAGAAGCTGGGGCGGAATTGGCGCTCCGCTGTAGTGCGCCACTGCCCACAACACCGCGAGCAGGCCCGCCAGCAGCAGGAAGGCCAGAAGAAATCGGAACTGAACCGGGGAATGTCTCATCAGCGCAGCAGCTCCTCCAGCTCAATTGAGCTTTGGGTTTTTTCGTCGCGGTATTTCACGATGAGTGGCGTATAGAGCGAGAGTCCCCATTCCGCCGCCTTGCCCTTCCGGATGGCCCGCGAGCCGGGCACGACTACGGCATTTTCCGGAATTACCAGCGGCTGCTCGGCGGTGGCGCGATAAATCTGCTCACGCACAATGTCATACACCGGGGTGGCCCGGGTCAGGATGACGCCTGAGCCCAGCACCGCTCCCTGGCGTATTTGGGTGCCTTCATAGATTCCGCAGTTGCCGCCCACCAGGACATCATCTTCAATTACTACAGGGGAGGCGTTGACCGGCTCCAGAACTCCGCCCACTTGTGCCGCAGCACTCAGGTGAACGCGCTTGCCAACCTGCGCGCATGAGCCCACCAGGGCGTGAGAGTCAATCATGGTGCCTTCATCCACATAAGCGCCCACGTTGACATACATAGGCGGCATGCAGATCACACCCGGAGCGATGTATGCTCCGGTGCGTATGGAAGACCCGCCGGGCACAACGCGTATCTTGTCCTCGACCTTGAACTGCCGGGCCGGATAGGTGCTCTTGTCCACAAAAGAGAGGCCGCCATTCCCGCCGCTCTCCACCAGTTCGCCAATCCTGAAACCCAGCAAAATGCCCTGTTTCACCCAGGCATTGACCTGCCATTGGCCATTAATTTTCTCGGCAGATCGCACCTCGCCGCGGGTAAGGGCCTCCCGGAGTTCCTGAAAAACGGCTCTTGCCTGGGCCAGCGCCTCGCCGGTGAGGGAACCGGAGGCATAGTACTGCTCGATGGGCTTTTGTAATTTGTGCATCGCTGCGGAGTATACCTTTCAGGAACTTTAGCCAGCAAACGCCCGTTTTTTGCATCTGATACTTACGATGGACGACTTTCAGCCTCTGCTGGGAACAACGGTGGTCCTGGTGGCCCACCCGGATGATGAAGTTATAGGCTTTGGCGCTCTGATGCAGCAAATGAAGAAAGCCATTGTGTGTTTTGCCACGGATGGCGCGCCGCGCGACCAGTATTTCTGGAAACAACATGGATCGCGAGAGGCTTACGCGGAGCTACGGCGGCAGGAGGCCCAGGACGCGCTGAGCATCATCGGCGCCGAACCGGTGTTCCTTTGGGAGCGCGTGCCGGGCGGCATTGCCGATCAGGAGCTTTTTAAGCATTTGCCCGTTGCCATCAAGGCCCTGGAGCAGTTAATTGCCGAGGTGCGTCCGGAATGCCTTCTGACCCTGGCCTATGAAGGCGGCCATCCCGATCATGACGCCGCTTGCTTCATCGCCTGGGAGTCAGGCAGGCGTAGGAATCTCCCGGTGTGGGAAAGCCCGCTCTATCATCGGCAGCCGGATGGCTCCCGCGCGGTCCAGACCTTTCCCGCCAGGACCGGCCAGGAGGTAGAGTTCAAAGTGGAGCCCGCAGCCCTGAAAAAAAAGCTCCGGATGTTCCATACCTACAAGTCGCAAAGGTTAGTGCTTGATGGGTTCCGTCCGGAGGTCGAACAGTTCCGCCCAATCATGGATTACGACTTCACCAGCCGTCCCGTGCCCTGGAAGCTGAATTATGAGCTGTGGCAGTGGAGGATGACCGGGGAAGAGGTGGCGCGAGAGTTTGCCTCCTACTTGCGGAACTCACATTCACGAGAGGGATGAAATTTTAAATTTTAAATTATTTTAAATTTCAAATTTGAAATTTACGGCCAAGCGTAATGGTTCTTGCATGATGAATCTGACCACAAGACGAGTTCTCTACGTGGCTTACCCGCTGCTTACCGTCTCTGAAGAGAGCGCCGGAGGAGCGGAGCAGATGCTGTGGACGTTGGAGCGGGAGATGTACGCTCAGGGCATCTCGACTACAGTTGCCGCCTCCGACGGGTCGCGTGTCAGTGGAGAACTTTTTTCTACCGGAGATCCATGCACCCGGCCCGATGATTTTGAGCGCCGTAACCTTGAACACCAGAACAAGACCATGGAATTCATTCGCAGCAATGCGGGGCAAGGCCGGCCGTTTGATCTGGTGCATGATCAGTCCGGAGGTTTCTGGCAGTGCGCAGGCGAAGTCGACGCGCCGGTCCTGGCTACCCTCCATCTGCCTCGGAATTTCTGTCCAGGACAATATTTCGAGAATGTTCCGGCGAACGTAAGCTTCAACTGCGTGTCTGAGTCACAGGCCCGCAATTTTCTGCACCTGAAGTCGATGCTGGGCGTGGTTCCCAACGGAATTTTGCTGGAGCACTTTTCGGCGAACCTGATTCCAGCGAACGATGTCCGCAGGAACGGTCTTTTATGGCTGGGGCGCATCTGTGAAGAGAAGGGCGCACATCTGGCGCTGGAAATTGCGGCACGTGCCGGATTGAATATCAATATTGCCGGCCAGGTTTATCCCTTCACCTATCATCAACAATACTTTGAGAGGGAGATCGCGCCTCGGCTTGCGAGAATGCCGAATGCGGCATTCATCTCTTCTCCTCCTAAGGAGCAAAAGCTTCAGCTATTGCGGGGGGCCAGGGCTGTGCTGATCACCAGCGTGGTAGAAGAAACCAGTTCCCTGGTAGCCATGGAAGCCGCGGCCTGTGGAACGCCGGTCGTTGCTTTCCGCCGAGGCGCCCTGCCTGAGGTGGTCAAGGACGGAGTAACGGGGTTTCTGGTGGACGGGGTTGATGATGCAATTCAAGCGCTACATAAAATTGGACAGCATAAAATTGGACAGATAGAGTCTGAAGCGTGCATTCAATATGCTCAGGACAATTTCAGCAGCAAAGTAATGTCAGAACGCTACGCAAGGCTCTATGCTCAACTCAAGCAATGTCAAACCGAGATTGTCTCTGTCTGACCAAGCTCCAAGCCAGCGGACTCCATTAAAGGATCTCAATCAAGTGGTGATGTCTGGAAGATGCTGAGTAGTATTTAAGTAGTATTGGAGTATCTAAATAGGCCCGGGGGTACTAGAAAGTTAACAGCGTGCAATTGGAAACTTCTAATTCAACCCCATTTTGAAAGTTGAGGAAAGCAAAGCCCACTCGGGGTGCAATCACACACAGATTGCACCCCTCTTTCATCCCAGCTATTCAGTTGTCAAAGAACTCTGTTTGCAGCCCTAGGGCCTACCTTCGGCTCGCTTCTCTTACCTCGAGGATGACAAGCTACGTTCACGCTGACCAAAATACTCAGAGCCAGACCCTTCGCTGCCGCTCAGGGTTTCGCCTGCGG
>DATMMY010000231.1:0-7747 GCA_035569515.1 Candidatus Solibacter sp.
TTCATGAATCAAACCCGGTGAACGAGTTGAGCCTGGCCCAGGTACGCTCAATCTATCTGGGGGAAGTTACGAATTGGAAGCAGGTCGGCGGCCGCGACCAGCGCATAGGACTTTACGCGGGCGAAAGCCACACCGGCGTCATCCCATATTTTGAAGAGTATGTTTTGCGCGGCAGCGAGCCATTCGGTTTTTGGGGCAAGAACAGCACCAAAGAGCTGCTGGACACGATTGCGCAGACCCCCAATGCCATGGGCTACAGCAGCGTAGGCTCGTCGCCCCACGTAAAAGCGTTGCGCATTAAGCCGGCTGCGGATTCACCGGCGGTGGAACCCAGCATAGCGAATATCCGTTCCGGCCAGTATCCCATCAGCCGCCGTATTTACTGGTATCTGGCCCACAAGCCACAGGGGGCCGTGAAGGACTTTTGCGAGTGGGTCTTTTCCTCCCAAGGACAGTTAGTGGTGGAGAGCATTGGATTCCAGCCTTTGACTCCTGAGGAGCGCGCGGCCTCGATGCGGAACCTGGGAATTTCAAGCAGCGTGAAGCAGGCAAGCTCGGGAAACTAAAAGCTAAGAAGTTCTCTGGCCTCCGGTTCACTTCACCTGATTGGCGTGGCTCCTGGGCTGCAGCCGCCTCTCCATCTGGGTAATCATTGTCCTCCACATATCAATCTCCAGTTCGAACTGGTGCTTCAAAGGAGATTGAGTCGTATCCACAAAAGCGAGGTTCTCCTCCATCTGCTGGACCAGCGCCCGCATTCTGGTCAGATCACCGCGAAGGGCCTGGGTCTGATCATTACGGGTTTGATCATTGCCGGTCTGATCATTCTGACTCGAATCGTTCTGGCTCTGGGCGTCGCCGCCTGTGGCTTTAGCCTGATTGCGGGCTGCGGGTTGGCCGGTGGAAGAGGCGTTCGGCTGCTGCCGGGCAGTGCCAAGCATGGCCGTACAGGACAAGGCCAGAAGGATGATTGCTGCCCTGAGTGTCATATATGTTCTCCTGGTGCTCAAGAAATGTAGTGGCTTTATCGTAAATAGCGTTGCGGACGTTCTGCAAACGAGATGGTCCCGCTTTGCGATTTTGAATCGCAAGAACGCATGAGAACCATCTGGGACGGATTACTGGTTTGAACGATTGAGCGGAGTTTTTGCCACGGTTTCGGCAACGCTTCTAGCGTGTGGCTTGGGCTGGATATCGATTGTGGGACCGCCGGGAAGAGACATCTCTTTCAAAGAGCCTTCATGCAGCTTTGCTTCCGCCACTTTCTTGTTCCGGGCAACTTCGTCCAACCGGTTACAGTATTCTGCGATCCAGTGTTCAAAAAACCTTTTCTTATGCGGCTCGGTCATGGCGCCTTCCAATCGGGGAGTGGACTTCTTAAAGGAGTTGCGGACCCAGACCTACTTATTTAACCCGGTCGGAGGGAATTGTACTCATAAGAATCATAAACCGGCAATGAAGTTTTGTTAAGTCCCCTGGGAGTAAAACGCAGCGTGTCGATTCTTTAGAGATGTCTAATCTGAGCTGATTTGGCTTGTCTTAGATTTTCGCCTTCGCCGACCTGGAATTGCATTTACCTGCTTCCGCACTAACGTACATGCCTACGTTTTATTGTGCCTTCACTTTTTTCAGTTGGGACTTGACCTGCCGGAATCCAGCTAACAAAAGTTTACGTTGATTATTCACTCTTTACGGTAATGCCGGGGCCGTAGGGGTTCAACCTTACAGCGAAGCCGGAATTGAAGTTCGGCTTGCGAGGAGAACCCCCAATGAAACATTTGAAGCTAAATCCCCTGAGACTAGCGCTGGCCACCGCTGTGCTGGTAACAGGAGGCTCGACAATGCTGCTTGCGCAAGCCGAACATCATGATTGGAACCACGATGGAGACGGCTACCGGCGTATCGCTTATCAGGACCGGGACCGCGATTGGGACCGCAACAGAGACCGTGATCGAGACCGCGACAGAGACGATGATCGAGACCGGGACCGAAACCGGCGCAGACGCGACCGCGACGACGATGACCGCTACCGCAACGGCAGGAACGGAAATTACTACCCCAATCATGGTTATCCGAACAACGGCCGCGGCTATTACGGAAGCGCCCGCCAGTATGGATATCAGGACGGCCTGAATGATGGGCGCAACGACGGCCAGAGCGGGCATAGTTTTCGTCCCACTCACGACAACAACTACAAACACGCTGATCGCGGTTACAACGGCAGCTTTGGCGACAAGAATCAATACAAACAGGTATATCGGCAAGGCTACGAACAGGGCTATCAGCAGGGATACAACTATGGCGGCTATGGTCGCCGGCGTTACTAAAGCAGGTTGAGTCGCGGAAAGAGGCACGCTTCGGCGTGCCTCGATTGTGGCTTTCACGAGGCGCATACTGCAATCGTCAATGGTTGTGCGACGAGCCACAAACAAGTTGGACGGCGCAAATTGGGAATTAGAATAGAATTGTTCTCCGGAACGCGGCCTGAAACCAGCAGCGCAAGAAGGCAGCTGGATTCTGTCTGAGTTCCAAAAAAGGAGAACCTGATGCTTCAGCTTAAATCGCTACTGAAGACACTGGCACTATCCATTGCCGTTCTGGTGACAACCCTGGGATTCGCAGCCCCCTCAGACAGCCAGCCGGCCAAGCCTTCGCATGAAGTAATCAAGACCTACCTGCGCGCCGATCTTTCTCTCAAGAGCGTGCTTTCACCTGAGTTTGCCGCACTGGCGTCAACAGACACCGCGGCAACAACCCTGCTGACTTGTCGATGCAGTTGTGGTTTTCGTTGCACCACGAATGCCGATTGCGGCCCCGGCGGCGTGTGCACCGCGGGAATCACCTGTTGTGCTTCCACTCCAGGAACGGGCAGTACCGGCACGTTGAACCAAGGGAAAGGCGCCATCTCTTCGAGCGCTCACCCCGAGCCGGAATCGCTCAACGTGAATTGCAAGCCGGAGTAATCTGCACCAACGACATAACAATCAATAGATTCCCCATTCGGCTCTTGACCCACCCTTCGCAAAGAACGCGAAGAGTGGGGCACCCCGCCGAATGGGGAATTCCAGATTTAAATGCTGCCCTTCCTCAACGGGGGGCTCAATTTTGCCAGGGGCAAATCACGCTTCATCGCCCACTCTTCCCACTCTTCGGCCGTCCGCGTCAGAAATGCTTTCTTGAGTCCATCTTTTGTGACCGGTTGAATATTCATCTCCTGCCCTAACCGCTCCTGAAAATGCGGCTCCAGCGCGGCCACGGCAATCCACCCATCTTGCGTTGGGTACATGTTGTAGACAGGCAGAGCGCCGCCCAAAGGCCCGGTTGGCGCTGTTACGCCAAACTGGAGCGGCGCGGCATACAACTCCGCCGCTTCATAAATGGAGACCCTTTCGTGCCCCACTGATCCATGCCGTGCCCGATGGAACAGAAGCGCCAATACAGTACTTACGGTGCGTTCGGAGCTGGCTATGTCCCCCAGCAAGGTCAGAGGCATGTGGGGTGGGGCCAGCATGCCGAGCTTAGCCAGGTAAGTGAGATCGTGTCCCGGAGCATGGTCCTGGTCACCGGGAAAGCCGATGATATCCACCTGTGACAGCCGGGGATATCTTTGATGGTTCGCCTGCCAGTCCAGCGAGAGACGCTGCAACGCCGAAGGGCGGTGGGAGGTCAGGAACACATCGCTTTCCGCCAGCAGGTCACCCATTGCGGCCCTGCCTTCCTCGCTCTTCAAGTCAAGCCGCAAAACCTGCTGGCCCTCCGCCAGCAACCGATACCATGCCGGACAGGAGCGCTCCAGCGGGTCACCGCTGGGCGGCTCTATCTTCGTTACTCTGGCCCCCAGTTGCTGAAGCCGGTAAGCGGCAACCGGCCCCGGCACATTAATGGCCATGGTAACCAGGCGAATATTTTGCAGTAGATTCACGTTGCTGTTATGTCCTCAATTTCTCACAGGACGCGTTTCCTATTCGTGTTGATTCGCGCAGATTCGCGGCCAAATCTTTTGGTGCTCATCTTTATTTTTAACTTTTACTCGGGCGTAAAATCGCGGATACGCTGCACGGCCGGCGCGTCCAGAGACTGCAGCAAAGCTACCATCAGCTCCACCATCCGATCAAAGTCGCGACGGTTCATGACGCCGTTGTGGGCGTGAGTGTAACGCACCGGCACAACCAGGTTGACTGTAGGCACGCCTCCGTTGCTCTTCTGAATTTCCGCGGAATCATCTCCATATCCATTGACCAGATCGAGCTGCAGAGGCAATTTTTTGGCGGCCGCGGTGTTCTTCACAAACTGCACGAGCTTCCGGTTGGGAAGCTGCGACGTGTCAAACAGAAAGAGACCGGGGCCGGCGCCCAGCTTGACCTGCGACTCTTCCGGATGCTGGAAGACATCTCCGGTAACGCCCCCTTCAAGGGCAAAGCCGATCTCCGGCTTCACCACATCGGCGGCAGTATGGGCGCCCCGAAGGCCAACTTCCTCCTGCGTGGTAATCACGTAAAAAATCTGGTTGGGATGGGGTGCAGAAGCCAAACGGCGCATGGTCTCCACCACTACGGCGCAGCCCACGCGGTCATCCCAGGCCTTACCCAGGTAATTGTCGCTGCCGTTCAGGATGGTGAACGGCGCATCCGGAACTACTGGGTCTCCCGGCTCAACTCCCATGCCGCGCACTTCGTCGGCATTCTTTGCTCCTATGTCGAGAAAGATCATCTCGCGGGGAAAGACGCGCGTGCGCTCCTCGGGCGGTGTTGTGTGAATGTCGCGAATGCCGGTGATGGCCCGCACCGGGCCCTTCGATCCCAGGATGATCCAGCGTTGGTCCACCAGCGCCTGGTCAAGCCAGCCGCCCAGCATCTGCATCGTCAGCAGACCGTTGGGAGTAATGCGCCGAATCATGCCGCCCAACTCGTCCATGTGAGCATCCACCATCACGCGCGGCCCTTGCGTGCCCTGGGTAGCAATGATGGAGCCCATGCCGTCAAAGCGCAGCGTAGCGGCATACGGCTTCATGGCGTCAACCATGACCTTGCGAATCGGCTCTTCAAAACCAGAGGGGCCCGGAGCATCGGCGATCTTGCCGAGCAACTCCGCCGTGCGGTCTTGTGCCAAGGCCGACCCAGCAAGCAATGTGAGGAAAATCAGAAATTGTGGTTTCATGATTCAAAGCAGGATAACAGCTGCTAGCTCCTGGCTGCTAGCTTCTAGCCTTTGGCGTTAGCCTCTAGCCCCGAGTCATTAGTCATTGACCCCAATACTGTTCAGTTAAGGTGGTTCATGGCCTTTCTGGTTAATGGCGAACCGCAAGGTCCCTCCGATCTACCCGCACTGACGCGCGGGTAGACCCTCGGGATGACGATCTCTTTTTTCTCAATCTTCCTTAAACTGAACAGTATTATCATTCGCCTTGGATCATTGCCTTGGATCATAGCCCCTGGCTGCTTCCCTCTCAGCTAGCTTTCTTTTGAAGACATGACGTGATCGACGCCTTTCCGGTTTGGCTAGAAGCTAGGAGCCAGCAGCCAAGAAAGCACCACCTCGGCCAGTTCTTCGCCTTTATCTTCCTGGAGGAAATGTCCTGCTCCCTGGATCGTGACGTGGGGCTGCCCTTGTGCGCCCGGCACTTCGCGCTGGAAGTGCAGATCATTGCCTTTGGTAATGGGATCGCTGTCGCTGGAGGCCGTCAAGAATGGCTTCTTCCAGGCGCGTAGTTTTTCCCAGGCAGCCCGGTTTGCGGGGGCGGCAGGATCAGAGGCCTCGGTTGGCACCAGCTTGGGGAATGCACGTGCTCCCGCTTTGTAGAGCTCCGTTGGAAATGGTGCGTCGTAAGCTGCTTGCACCTCAGCCGCAATCTGGGTAACGCATCCCTGGCTGACGATGCGGCCAACCGGAAGCACCGGAGTCGTAATGGCAAACTGCTGCCATGTGCGAAACGCCTCGGGAACTTTGCCCTCGCCGGTGGGCAGCCCACCGTTGGCAATGACCACGCGCGCAAAACGCTCCCCATGCTCGGCAACCAATCGCAATCCAATCAACGATCCCCAGTCCTGGCCGACCAAAGTCACCTCCTTCAGGTCGAGAGCCTTAAGCCAGCCCGCTATCCAGCGAACGTGAGATTCATAGCTGTAGTCGGATTGACTGGCCGGCTTGTCACTGCGGCCAAAACCCACGAGATCCGGGGCCAGCACGCGGTGTCCGGCGGCCGAAAGAATTGGAGCCATTTTGCGGTAGAGATAACACCAGGAAGGCTCGCCATGCATCAACAGCACCGGAGCAGAATGTTTAGGACCTTCATCAAGGTAGTGGATTCGCAGGCCCTCCACCTCAACATAATTCGGAGCAAAAGAATAACCCGGAAGACCGGTAAAACGCTCATCGGGAGTACGCAGGATCTCCATTTGTCATTACCTCATGGCTGAAACATCTTACAAAAAGTCTCTTTCGTGCTCGCTATGGACTAGTTGCACACCGGACTATAAATCCGCCCTCCGGAGGAGGCGCAATTATTGAGCCCAGCACAGCGGCCCTAGAGCGGAGCGAAGGGTAAGCGCTGGGGAATATTAGAGAAATGACGAGTCCCGCAGGGACGACATATGATCGCGTCATGGGAAAGTTCCAATGAACGTCCGCTCTCGCGAGGCTGATGAGTAGTATTGAAGTAGTATTGGAGTAGAGAAAACAGAGGGGGTGTACCAGAAGCTAGTAGTGTGGAATTGGAAGGTTCTCATCTGCCGCTTTGGAGATCGGGCGGCCACAAATCCGGCATCAATAACAGATCCCCGAGGGGCTGGTCTGCAATCATGCAACTTGACCAGCCCCATTGTCTTTCAGGCAGCGGCGCCATTCATCGAAATTATTCAGTTGTCAAAGAACCCTTTTCCGCAACCACTAGGGCTGCGACGCAGCATCGTCGAATTCGACGTTTTATCCGTGACATCGTGACAAGCCGCATAAACATTGGCGATTTGCGGCACGGATTAAACGACTCAGGCGCCAGATGCCGTGCCAGCAAGGTCTATACGCTGGCAGACGGTACTACACCCAGGCGCTTTTCATCGCGTCTCTTACAGAGTAGGCAGAGCTGATCTATCAGCGCAACATTACGGGGTAAATGTTTGGGTGCTAAGTGCTGAACACATCTAACATTTCTTAATGCCCGGAACTTGCCCGGGAACTCGTCCCAAGGCATCCAACTCTGATCATAGACTCTTGGAGATGATAACGTGAGAAAGCTGACTCTTATCGCTCTTGTAGGCGTGTTCTTGCTTACCGGCAGGACCGTTCATGCGCAACAACTTGACGCCGCATTTGGCTTGAGCGCCGTGCATTCAACTTCGGCGTTTGATGCTTCCGGCAGTTTCTTCCCCCAATCTGTGGGAGGCGGCGTATTCCCTACTTTCAGCGCTGACTTCCTGCTGTACAAACATTTCGGTGTAGGCGGCGAAGTATCATGGCGGGCCACCCGCAACTTCTCTGGCGGCTTTGCCCCGTTTCGGCCAATCTTTTATGACTTTGATGCGGTTTACGCGCCGCCACTTGGAAAAAGGGCAGCACTGGAGTTGGTGGCAGGACTCGGAGGCGAGAGCATCCGCTTTTATCAGGACTTCTTTACCTGTGGAGCATTTTCCTGCTCCAATTTTGTCAGCAGCAACCATCTGCTTGGAGCCGTGGGCGCAGGCATCAAGCTTTACACCGTCCACGACATTTTCATACGACCGGAAGCGCGTTTCTACTTTATTCGCCACAACTT
>DATMMY010000232.1:0-7175 GCA_035569515.1 Candidatus Solibacter sp.
AGGCACGGCAAACTGCGGCGTGCCGCAAAAAACCAGCTTCATTTCCACTCGCCCAGCCGCACCAGCTTCTTGATTTTGCGTTTGATGAGGTCACGCTTTAGAGCGCTAACATGGCTGATAAACAGCCTTCCGTTCAAGTGGTCAGTCTCATGCAGAAAGGCCCGGGCAAGCAGACCCTCGCCCGTTTGCTCGAACCACTTGCCATCCAGATTCTGGGCACGCACCGTCACAACGTTGGCGCGGGTCACGTTTTCCCGGAAGTCCGGGAGGCTCAGGCATCCTTCCCCGCTGTTTTGCCTGCCCTCGGCGCCGATGATCTCGGGATTGATCAGCACCAGCTTGGCATTCGGATCTTCCTTGAAAGTCACGTCAATGACAACGATACGCTTGCCAATGCCAATCTGGGGCGCTGCCAGCCCCACGCCATGGGCTTCATACATGGACTCAAACATGTCGTCCGCCAGCTTGCGCAATTCGCCATTGAAGTCCGTGATGGTCTGTGCCGGCCTTTCCAGCACGGGATCGCCATATTTCACAATTGGATAGATCATCTCTGGGTTGTCAGAACTCTTGTAGTTGTTTTCTGTAGCCTTCAAAATTGCGAAGAGTCTCAGTCATTGAATCTCCGCCAAACTTTTCCAGGGCACACTTGGCCAGGGTCAGGGCCACCATGGCTTCCGCGGCCACTCCCGCCGCCGGCACCACACACACGTCAGAGCGCTCGTAGGCGGCCTTGACCGGCTCGCGCGTCTCAAAACTGACCGATTCCAGCGGACGCCGCAAAGTGGAAATAGGCTTGAGATAACCACGGACCAGGATGTCCTGGCCGTTGGAAATACCACCTTCGATTCCACCCGCATGGTTCGACTTGCGGGTGAATCCTGTGAACTTCGTCTTATCCTCTTCCCTGGAATAGCCGATTTCATCGTGAACGGCCGAACCAAATGACAGGGCCGATTCCACACCGGTTCCGATCTCCACGCCCTTTACCGCCTGCAGCGACATGACTGCCATGGCCAGCAGGCCGTCCAGCCTTTCATCCCATTGGGCGTAAGTACCAAGTCCCGGAGGGATGTTGTGGGCGACCACCTCAAAGACTCCGCCCACGGAGTCGCCGGTCCGCAAAGCACGATCAACTTCCGCCTTCATGCGCTGTTCAGCTTCCGGGTCGGCGCAGTTCAGCAGAACTTCGTCCTTGGCGTGCAGCGCCTTGATCTTCTCCCAAGCCACCTCAGCGTTCCCCAAAGTGGCCTTACCTACGGCGATCACATGACTGAGCACCTCAATACCCAGTTCTTGCAGAAAGATCTTAGCCAGCGCACCAACGGCCACCCTGGAGGTCGATTCCCGCGCCGAAGCGCGCTCCAGCACATACCGCGCTTCAGGAAAGTTATACTTCAGCGCTCCGGCAAGGTCCGCATGGCCCGGACGAGGGGACGCCACGCTCTTATGTTTCCCCTGATCGCCCGGCTCCACGGGTAAAGACTCCTGCCAGTTCTTCCAGTCCCGGTTCTCCAGCAGGATAGCAATGGGAGAACCGATGGTCTGCCCATGGCGCACCCCCGAAAGAATGTGGGCCGTATCCTTCTCAATCTTCATGCGGCCGCCCCGGCCGAACCCCTGTTGCCGGCGCCAGAGCTCCCGATCAATAAATTGCTGCTCGACCCTGAGGCCCGCAGGCAGGCCCGATAGAAAAGCCACCAGGGCTTCTCCGTGCGACTCACCGGCAGTAAAGTAACGCAACATACTGAGAAAACTATGATTGTAACTGAAGCGGGCCGGAGGAGAAAAAAGGCGAGCAGAACTCGCCTTTGGATGGGATATTCAGCAGTTCCAGGCAGGGATCTTCAGCAAGGACCGCATCCGAATGTGCTGTTGGTCAGGCCGCCTGGCGTATCTTGCTGCGGACCTGGTTGCGTAACGCTTCGTCGATATTCGCCATGTTGTGGTGTTGCCGTCCATGTTGCTCGGCATTGCGCAGCACCTCCTCTGGAGTGGAGCCGCGGGTTTCCCATGAACAATCATTGAAACCTACATCGGCGCAACGGAAAGTGAAGTTACCCTTTTGTCCAGTTTGTGCCCCCGATGTGCCTGAAGGACCTGACTTGGCGCTGGTGGAGACACCTTCAGGATTCATTCGCTCCGGTCTTTCTGGATCAGACATGTTGATATTTGCCATATCTCCTCCTTAAGAAGACTTGAAGACCATTTTCCGGCAAATCCAAAGCCGGTTGGGGTAGATTCGAGAGTTGTCGCTGGCGTGAGAAACTACACGACTTCAGAGGCGTGCAGAGCAGCGATGTCTTCTGGTCCGTAGCCAAGCTCCCGCAGGACTTCATCCGTATGCTCGCCGAGAGTTGGAGCGCGATGCCTTATGCTTCCCGGAGTAGCCGAGAGGCGAACCGCGGTATCGGCCAGCGGAACCGGCTTGGGCGCGCCCGGATATTCGACGTAACGCAATAGCTCGCGGGCTTTTACCTGCGGATCTTCCAGCACCTGTCCCAGATCGAGCACCGGGCCGGCGGGGATGCGTGCCTTTTCCAGTTCGGCAATGGCGGCCGCAATTGTGCGGGTCGCCAGCCAGGCATTCATGGCATCGGTGATCGCTTCGCGGTTGTCGGCGCGTAGAAGGTCGTTTGCAAATCTGGGATCGGAGATAAAGTCTTCACGGCCCACCAAACGCGCCCAGCGCGCGAACATCTCCGTTCCAATCACTAATACGATCAACCATCCATCTTTGGCACGGTAAGCGTCCGCGGGCGCAGTATAAAAGCCGGCATTACCCCTCTGCTCGCGCGGCGTGCCCAGCACATGGCGCTCCGCCAGCATGGCCTGCATGAACGTAACGCCAGTGGCCAGAAGCGATCCGTCCACGACCTGCCCCTGGCCGGTTTGGGCGCGATGATAAAGCGCCACCATGATCCCGAACGCCGTATGCAGAGCCGTGCCGTAATCTTCAAAGTTGACCAGGGCGCGGATCGGTGGTCCGGGAAATCCAGTCAGGCTCATGGCCCCGGACATGGCCTGCACCACTGTATCGAAGCCAACGCGATTGGCATACGGCCCGTCGGGACCAAAGGTGGAAATTCGCGCCAGGATGATGTCCGGCTTGATCGCGCGCAGGGAATCGTAGTCCAGTCCCATTTTGGTCATCACGCCGATAGGCAGGTTGGCCAGCACTACGTCAGCCTGCCTGATCAGTCGCCGCACGATTTCAGCCGAGTCAGGCTTGGAAGTATCGAGCGTGAGGCTGCGCTTGTTACGGTTCAACGAAAGAAATGCTCCGCCCTCGCCACCCTCTGTTACCGGCCCCGGATAGCGGTCTTCGCTGCCCTGACGCCGGTCAATACGAATAACATCAGCCCCCATGTCGGCCAGCAACATGCCGCAATAGGGACCTGCAATGAACCTGCCAAAATCGACAACGCGGATTCCCGCCAGAGGACCTGAGTTTGACATCGGGTGATTCTAAAATAAAAGTGCGTTGAAAAGGCTGTTTCCTCCATGCGCAGCAGACGATTGACTCCTCGCGCAGGCTGCTTGTGAATTCTCCAAAACGACGTCTCCTGTTTTTTCCTTCCAAGCCACGTGTTGACACTGAGACTCGATCACCGGCACTCAGCGCAAATCAGCGGTAAAACGTTTTGGCTTTTCAAATCGGTGGCTCAGTGGAACCAGTGGTAAGGTTCGGCTCTGGGTCCAAGGTTCTGGCCAATTGCCAATTGCTATTTGCCAACTGCCGGTTTTCAGATCAGTGGCCTCAGTGGAGATCAGTGGTAAGACTCTGGAATTATGGCTATGAGTTCGCCTGAAGCCTGCCGTCCGGCAGCACGGTGCATTTGCGCTCCCGCCAGACGATGGTGCTTCCCGCAAATCCGCCGATCCACACCAGAAAACCCAGCACGTCCTGAAGCGGCAGCAGCCACCATTGCGTACATGTGACTGGATCGCGGAGGATTCGCCAGGCAGTGGCCCAGGCGGCGCCCGACCGGATGACCAGCGTAAGGAGCACCACAGGCCAGGCTGCCCCCTGAATCAGCCACAAGAGCAATGCCCACGCCAGAGGGTAAGTAAATATCTGGCCCCAGTAGCCGGCTGGCCGGGAGCGCCGGGTGCTGCGCGCCCATCGTAGCCGGTGCCCCAGACTCTGCGCCACCGACTGGCTCCCAATACGATGCTCAATCACATAGGAAGAAAGCAATACGGTGTGTCCAAGTTGGGCGGCACGGTGGCCCATGACGAAGTCTTCCGCCAGATAGTCCTGCAGATAAGTAAATCCGCCCATGAGTTCCAGGACGTTGTTGCGAACGGCGACTGTACATCCCAGCGCAAAATTCATGCCTTCAATCATGCGGGCAACCAGCACTCCACCCAGAAACTCGGTGTTCATCCCAATGGCTTCAAGCCGCGACCAAATACCATTGCCGCCCACCGCCCGATATGGGCAGGTAATCATGCCTACAGAAGGATCGTGAAACTCCTTCGCCAGTTGCGCCAGAAAACTTGGGGTAACGCGCACATCACTGTCACTCATCACCAACAATTCAAAACGCGCCTCGCGAACCAGCTGCTTCAGGCTATTGGCCTTGGCGTTGGGTACGGGCGATTCACCAGTCACGATTAACCGGACCTCGGTTCGGTCCGCATATTCGGCCTTGATCCTTTCGACCATTGCAACCGCGGGATCGTCCAACCGATGGACCGCGAATAGCACTTCAAAAGCGGGATAATCCTGATCAAGAAAGCTGCGGAGGTTCTCTTCCAGTCCCTCATCCCAGCCACACAGGGGCTTCAGGAGGCTAATCGGCGGAGTAGCGCCTGCCGTGGACGGCTTGACGGAAAGATAACGCCAACTGGCCACCATAATGAGAACGCAATACACCAGGGAGCCCGTTAGCAGGACCGCAAATATGGTTGTGATGATAGCTGTCATAAAGTGGGGCCCTTGTCTCCTGATACAGATGCATCGAAAGACCGTCCGGCAACATTGTTGGTGAAAAGAAATTTACCGCCGCTTGCAGCAACGGGCAGGAGATTAGCGTTTCCTGCGAGAGTGCGCAGTCGTGGAAGCTGGGTGCCGTCGACCAGCAGGTAGTAGCGAGCTGAACTCGACCACAATTGCGTAAATTTGGCGTCATCGATAAAGACGGCAGGAGCTCCGGGCGCGTAAGAACCGTATTCCAGGTTATTGACTCGTCCATTCAGGAGCAACGCGTTGCGGTTGGCATAGAAAAATACGGAAGAAAAAGGATAGTACGGACCATCCACGATCAGCGTGCCATTGGGCGCATGGCGCAACGCCTCCGCCAATGGCCGGGAGGAAAGATAAGGATCAAAAACAACCAGGGCCATGCGGCTGGCATGCATGAAACACACCATCATCAAAGCAACCGCCAGCACTGCACGATAAAATGAGAGTCGCCAGATGCCTATGGCTCCCACTAGAAATCCCAATCCAGCCACAACAAGTGGAGCTCGCAAATAAGCAAAAGACCGGATGGTCAAATCTCCAAGGTGCCCAAGGGAAAGGGTATAGGCTTCCGGGTGCTGCAGTAAGGCGCTGGAAATATCTCCCGGTGCAGGCACGCCACGCACCAGGAACAAAATTCCGGCGATGGATAACAAGGCGGCCACCGAGATCACGCCCAAGACCCGTGTTCCCAACTGTACCCAGCGGGTTGAGCTGGCCAGGGCCGCGCCCAGCAGCAGGGCCAGCGCCGGGTAAATCGGCATGGAGTAATACTCCTGCGTGGTGGAGAAGCTGAAGAACAGCAGTAGAAATCCTGCCCAGCAGAGTGCCAGCAAGCGGGTACGCCCAGCGCGATCCACCGGTTTATAACCCAGGCGGGCCGCAGCCGGAAAGTAAACGCACCATGGAAACAGCCAAACCAGGTGCAGCAGCCAGAAAGCCGCGCGCGGCACAGTGTTGTAGTCCCTGGGATAGCGAAGGTTCAGGAACCGCAGCACATGCTCATTCATGAAGTAGAACCAGAAGAAGCCGTGGTACTCACCGGGACCACTATGCATGGTCAGGTCAAAATAGGGCGGCATGCGCCGTGTGGCCAGGATGTGCCAGGGAGCCGCGATGGCTAAAACAATCAACAGACTGCTCAAAACACGCAGCCGCTGCCACACATGGGCGGAAAAAATTTGCCGTGTCACCGCAAGGTAGAGAAGCGCGCCGCCAATCGGTACCACAACCCCGATCAATCCCTTGAGCAGAATGCCCACACCTAAACTGGCGGCAAGCAGTGCGGCCCAGAGCCGGGGATTCTTCTCGTCTTCTTCAAGCACCCGCTGAAACGACCAGAATCCCGCGCAAACAGCCAAGGTCAACATGACATCGGGAATCAGAATGCGCGTGAACAGAAAAAGACCTATGCATGTGGCCAATGACAAGCCGGCGTAGAATCCCGCGCGTCTCCCGAAGGCCCACCGGCCATAACGTGTGGTGACCCAGCAAAGCAGCACCGCCGCCAGCGCGATCGGAATCCGCGCTACCCAATCATGCACGCCAATGAGCCGGTAGCAACTCGCTATCATCCAGTACATGAGCGGAGCTTTCTCAATGTAAGGCACACCATTCAGATGGGCGATTGTCCAGTCGCCAGAATCGAGCATGTTGCGCGCGATCTGGCCATGCACTGCATCTACATCGTCCATCAGCGCCGGAGGCGAGACAATACAGCCGATGAAAACAATGGCTGCGATGAGCACAACGACCAACTCCGAATATGAATTCCTGGATGGCCCTGGCTCCACAAGAAGGAATTCACCGGCAATGGACGACGCTGACGGCGACTCGCCTGCTGCCAGCGCCTGGAGTTTAGCCCTGTGAAGAATTTGGTCCCCTCTTTCCCATCTTGAGTTGTTGCTGAACGGTAGGTACATTCATGGCCGCAAACCACGGCCAGATCAGAACAATCGAACAGGAACTGCGAACAAGCTTTATTACAACACCGACAAAACGCCAAGGTTGCCGCGTCTGGGTGAAATTTTGTAAAGAAATGTGATCAGAACCTTGCAGAATCTTTATCGCCGCGATAGAGGGGAAGGGTGCCGGAAACTTGTCAGCGCAACCAAAAAAGCCAAAATGATAAAATGTTGTAAGCTGTTAAATCCCACGGATGGCGGTGTAGCTCAGGTGGTTAGAGCGACGGTCTCATAATCCGTAG
>DATMMY010000233.1:0-7476 GCA_035569515.1 Candidatus Solibacter sp.
CAAGATGCGAGCGACGAAGCACCGAGCCGGTCAGCAAAAACAAGGGAATCGCCTGCACGCCGGGAGAAACCCAGCATGGCCTTGGTCAGAGCACAGCGCTACTTACAGGGACGAGGCGTGCGGCAGAGTTGCGAACAAGGCATGATGTATTTGAAGGCCGCTACCCAGCAGAACGATCCTCATGCAGCCGTGCAGATGGCCGCGCTCTATGCCAGCGGGCATTGCGTACAACGGAACCGCGCAAAAGCTTATCAGTGGTTTGCGTCAGCCAACAGCCTTGAGCCGGGCAATCAGTGGATTGCAAAAAACATGAATCAATTGTGGGGGCAGATGACCGCGCAGGAACGCCGGCAATTTCAGTAAGTCTGGCCGCTGATGCCCAGCTTCTTAACTTCCTCGTTGTAATATTTGCGGTAGAGAATGTCCCATTCCTGGGTCCCTTCTACAATCGTGCGCCGCTGACTTTCAATCTTCTGCCGGGCGGCAGCGTCGATCTTCTCTTCCGCTTTCAGCAGCTCTTCCAGCAGCCGCCGGGCCTCCATGCGGATGCTGTTGCGGTCTTCGAGGAATTCGACCTGCTCAATCGAAGCCAGCGCATCCGCTACGGTGTGGGCGAGCTTATTGACCTTGTCGCGAGAGAGTCTCACAGCACCGCCTTGTATTTGCGCACCAGTTCGCCCTTGACCTTCTTGAACATCTCCTGGTAGCTGGCTCCGGCCCTGCTCATCTCGTCCTGGTATTGTTCCAGAATCAGGCGCACCTCATCATTGATGCGGTCTTCGAGCTGCAACTCTTCCAGCAGCGCATTGTTCAATGCGCCTGCCACCAGCCCGACATCCTTTGAGTCAATGAAGTCGCCCGATATCAATTTTTCGGTTATTTGCCGGGCCAGATACCCGACATATTCTTTTGAAAGGAGCATGTTCTTTCAAGTGGTATGTGATTGAAAAGAATAGTGTAACATACCGGGCTTCTGAAGCCCTTTGGAGCTCAGCTCCAGAGCATTTCCATAGTTAGTGCAGACAAGATTTGTGCCAGGGCACAGCTTGTCCTAGAGGTGAGCTTGCGAGCCGAAGGAAGCCAGAATCCGCGTGCATCCGCGATAAGGTTTTGATCGCGGCTATGCTTCGCTTGATTTTTGGTTTTCAAATTATGGCAATTTTGGCAGTCATGGCAATTCTGGCATTTTCCAAATCCGCGTTAAATCCGCGGTAAGGATTTTATTGGACCTGTGCGAATGAAACCGCGTTGCCGGGAGTTGCCACTGTTTGCATCAATTGCAATTGTCCGGTAGTGCTGTTCACGGCGAAAACCGAAACATTGTTAGATCCGCTGTTGGCCACGTACATAAACTTTCCCGAAGGGTCCGCTTCGATCTGAACGGGCACCTGGCCGCCCGGAAACGGCGAACCGCTGATTTGAGTGAGGGCCCCGGTATTCTGATCGATCGTATACGCGGAGATGTCATTGGAAGCCGTATTGGGCACATAGAGGAAGCGGCCCGAGGAGTCGGCTGCAACGGACCGGGGATCGGTATGCGATGGAAAGGGCGATCCTGCGACCGGGGTCAATGCGCCGGTGTTCGCGTCGACCGTAAATACCGAAACAGTATTGGCAAAGCGGTTGGGCACGAATGCAAATTTTCCCGATAGCGCAATCGCGCGAGGACCGATGTCCGTGGCAAAGGGAGAGCCCGGAATTTGGGTCAAGGCCCCGCTGGCCGGATCGATCCGAAAGGCGGAGACATTGTTGGAGTCGCGGTTCGCTGTGTATACGAAATTACCGGAACTGCTCATTTCTACCCAATAGGGAGTTTGCCCGGTTGCAAATGGCGATCCAGGGATCGGCGTCAAGGCGCCGTCGCCTCCAATGGCATACGCGGAAACCGTACTGGAGAGGATGTTGGAGACATAGACGAACTTTCCTTGCGGGTCTACAGCCACGGTGACGGGACCAGTGCCGGTAGGCACGGGAGAACCGATCATTGTCAGGCCGCCGAAAGTCTTGTCAACAGAAAAAGCGGCAACAGTATTAGAGCCATTGCAAGTGGCAAACATGAAAGGCTTGGTCGGATGCAACTCCAGATAACGTGGCACTGAACAGGGGTCGATAGGCGTTGAGCCAATCAGCGACCAGTGCCCGGTGGCCGGGTTCGTCTGGAAGGTGGAGATGCTGTTAAGGTTGCCGTTGGCAACGAAAGTAAAGTTGCCGATCGGCACCGGCGGAAGCATTTTGTTATTTGAAGAGCCGCAACCAACCCAAGCAGCAACCACGAGCAGGGAACAGATCGTGAACAGAAGTCTCGATTTCATGAAACCTCCTGACGGCCAGAGGCAATTCGAAGACGCAGGCCTGAATTCTGCGCGAGGGTGGCGGCATTATACCTCTAAAAGCCGCCTGGCCGGTGGGTTATGACAAATATAAAGGCCGTTTAGCCACGAATTAGCGCGAATGAACGCCAATAAAGGCAAAAGAAATAAAGCAAGAGAAATAAAGCAAAGAGAGGAGAAGTTTATGTTTATGGCTTTCTATTTCGTGTTTCTGGTTTTTCCTATTCGTGTTCATTCGCGTTAATTCGTGGCTAAATCTCTTGCTGTTCTCCGCGCCTCCGCGTCGGAGCCTGCCCTTGAGCAGAGCGAAGAGCCTGCCCTGAATGCAGCCGAAGGGGCGGTGCAACTGGTTTTTCAATGTGTCGGGACCTCTGTGGCAGGTGTTGGTATCTGGTCGCGCTTCTGCTCCGCCTTCAGGCGTTTTCGCTCTCCCTGGGCCCACTGATAAATCAGGTCAATGTCGGCGGCGCTCAATTTCGCATCGCGATGCAGCAGCAGATATTGTGGAAGAGGCATCTCCTTATTTCTAACCATGGTTGAAATTCCGGCGAGGATTTGGATGCGGTCGTCCGTGTTGTATTCGTCCCAGCGCGACATGTTGAAATGGCTGCGGCCATCCCGCACGTCACTTTCAACCATCCACGAGACCGGCGCCACATAGCTGTACCAGGGCCATGTGGTCCGCTCCGAATGGCAATTCTGGCATGATCTCTGCATGATCCCGGATATCTGCGGTTCAATTTGCGCGCCTCCGAATACAGGGTTGCCGGAAGCTTTTGAAATAGCTTTAACGTTTCCGTACGGATGGATGAAAACAGAGGAAATGCCGATCAGCAAGATCAGGCACAACAATATTGTTTTGAAGTGCTTTCTCAAGTCTCTCTCCTGGATTGTTTATCTTAATTGCATTTTCATTTTTGTGTAGACCGCGGTGCGGGGGGACATTGTCATTTCTGCAATGGATGGGTCGTTCTTCATGGCGTCGGCCCGTTCGGTTGTTTATCTCTTAGTGCCCGAGATCAATTTCTTTCACATGCACCAAGTTTCCTGCCGGCGGCCGGCAAATCGCAAGTTCGCCGCGCGTTTCTTCTTGGCCCTGCTTTGGCGTTGTATTCTTATTTCTTTGAAGGACCCATGGGGCCGCCCGGCCGCGTCAGGAGATTTTTATGAGCATCGTCCGAAACTTCTGTAGTCTTGCGCTCATTTTTGGAGCAGTCCTGTTGGGCCATGCTGGACCGATTGATACTCCACCCTCCTCGGGCAAGGCCGCTCAACCCAGCGCAGGCAGAATTACTTTGCGGCATGGCTGGCAGATCCAGTCTTCGTGCCTAGTACAGCAAAAGGTGCAGCAAAAGGGCGGCGCGATTTCGACCACGGCGTTCAAACCCCAGGGTTGGTATAGCGCCAGCGTGCCTGGTCCGGTAGTGGCCAACCTCGTGGCGGACAAGGTAAAAGGATATCCCGATCCCTATTCCAGCATGAACCTGCGCAAAATGCCGGGCGTGAGCTATCCAATTGGAGGCGAGTTCTCCAATCTAGCCATGCCGGAGGACAGCCCATTTCGCTGTTCCTGGTGGTACCGCACCACGTTTGTGGTCCCCGCCACGAACAGGAACAAGCAGAACTGGCTGGACTTTCAGGGCATTAACTACCGGGCGAACATCTGGCTCAACGGAAAGCAGGTGGCCGATACGCAACAGATTGCCGGGGCCTTTCGGGTGTATGAACTCAACGTTACCCGGGAGCTTGTCTACGGCCAGCCGAACGTGCTGGCGGTAGAAGTTTTTGCTCCTTCAGAGAATGACCTGGGCATCACGTTTGTGGACTGGAACCCAATGCCCCCCGACAAGAACATGGGACTGTGGCGTGAAGTGTTCCTTACCACCAGCGGCACAGTGGCGTTGCGTCACCCATTTGTCGACACCAGATTTATCGATGACTCCCTGAGCGCGGTTGATCTCAACGCATATACCGACGTGAAGAATGGCAGCGGCAAACCAGTCAAAGGTCTGGTTGAAGTGGCCATTGAAAATATCAGGGTCGCGCGAGAGGTAGAACTGGCTGCTGGCGAGACCAAAGAAGTGTCATTCACCCCGGAGGAGTATCCACAACTCCGCATGAAGGCCCCGCGCGTATGGTGGCCGGCAAAGCTCGGCCGCCAGGACCTCTACAGAGCCGATTTCAAGTTTGTCAGCCGGGGAGCCACCACTGACATACAGAGCATTCATTTCGGCGTGCGCGAGGTCACGAGCGAGCTCACCGAGAAGGGTCATCGTCTGTTCAGAATCAATCGCAGGAAGTTCCTGGTCCGTGGCGGAGGCTGGAGCTTTGACATGCTGCTGCGGAGCAGCGACGAGCGGCTTGAGCAGGAGATGAAGTATGCGCTCGACATGAATTTGAATACCATCCGGCTCGAAGGCAAGATTGAGGTTGACCACTTCTTCGATCTTGCCGACCGGATGGGCATGCTGGTCATGCCGGGATGGTGCTGCTGTGACGCCTGGGAGCACTGGAGCAAGTGGACCCCGGAAGATAAAGACATTGCCACCGAATCGCTACGCTCCCAGTTGCTGCGCATCCGCTCTCACCCCAGCGTGATCATGTGGCTGAATGGCAGCGACAATCCGCCGGCGGCTGAGGTGGAACAACGGTATCTGGATGTGGAAAAACAGGTGCACTGGCCCACGCCCACTCTCTCCTCGGCCACCCAGCGGTACGGTCCGGTCAGTGGCCCCAGCGGCGTGAAGATGACTGGACCTTACGATTATGTTCCGCCTTCCTACTGGTTTTTGGACACCAAACGGGGCGGCGCCTACGGGTTTAATACCGAGACCAGTCCAGGACCGGCAATTCCTCCGCCGCAGTCCATCCGTAAGTTCATCTCCGCCGATCATCTCTGGCCTATTGATGATGAATGGAATTTTCACGCGGGAAGCGGCATGTTCAAGAATCTCAAGATCTACAATGCCGCGCTCGACCAGCGGTATGGACCTTCCGCAAGTATGGAAGAATACTCTCTGAAATCGCAGGCTGCCGCCTATGAAGGCGAGCGGGCGATGTTTGAGGCATACCGGAGGAACCAGTACGCCGCCAGCACGGGCGTGATCCAGTGGATGCTCAACAATGCCTGGCCCTCCCTCATCTGGCACTTGTATGACTGGTACCTGATGCCGGGCGGGGGCTACTTTGGCACCAAGAAGGCCAACGAGCCAGTCCACATCCAGCTTTCGCGGGACGATGGCGGAGTGGTCGTGGTCAACAGCCTTCACCAGGGGTTCCCGCACATGAAATTACGCGCGCGCGTGCTGGACCTTAATATGTACTCCAGGTTTGACCAGCAGGCCATGCTGGATGTGGATGCAGACAGCAGCGCCAAGGTCTTGGACATCCCGCAAATTGACGGGCTTACTCCCACCTATTTCGTCCGTTTGAACTTGACTGATTCGTCCGGCAAGACGGTGAGTGACAACTTCTATTGGCTCTCAACTCAGCCTGATGTAATGGATTGGGAGCATGGCGAATGGTACTACACCCCGTCAAAACAGCTGGAAGACTTCACATCGCTGAAGACACTTCCCAGGGTGACGCTGAGCGGCGCCAGCAGTCTGGAACGAAATGGCGATGCCACCACGGTATATATTACGGTCCGCAATCCCGGCGAGGCGCTGGCCTTCCAGGTACATCTCCGCGTCACTGATGGTCAGGGAGAAGACATCCTGCCGGTGCTCTTCGAGGACAATTATTTTCCGCTATTTCCAGGGGAGCAACGTGTGATCAAGGCAACGGTTGAATCCAGGCAGCTGAAAGGCAGGCCGCAGGTAGTGGTGGAAGGCTGGAATGTGCAGCCGTTCAAATTGCCGACAAGCACAACGATAGCCAAGAAACCTTGAGCCCATTACATGCAGAAGACTAATTCCTTGAGTTCCGGTTTTATCTCGCGACCATCTGCGAAATCTGCGGCAACCCTTGATTTTCCTTCGCGACCTTTGCGTCCATTGCGGTAAAACTTCTTCTCATTCCGCCGGAACATCGAACTTGATCAGATCATTTCGGAAGCCGCGGGTCCGCCATGCGCCGTAGACGAGGCCCACTGCGAGCCACACCGTACCTGCGATCTTTGCCGGTCTGCTCAAATTCCACCAGATGAAGGCGCAAATGAGGAACCCAAGCACCGGAGGCAAGAGGTCAACCACGCGTTTCTGCCCGGCGCGCAGATAGTGGCGCACAAAGGCGGCGGCGTTCACGCCCATGAACGCAATGAATGCGCCAAAATTCAGCAACTCGGCGCCCCGTTCGTAAGACATGGCGAAGGCTCCCGCAAGTTCGATAGCCCCAATGAGCAGCACGTTGTTGCGTGGCACACGATGTACAGGATCGATATATCCAAAGAAGCGGCGCGGGAGGGCGTCTCCCCGGCCCATGCCATAGAGCAGCCGCGCCGCGGCAAGCTGGGCCGCCATTCCTGATCCTATGTTGGCGACCAGAATGGTGAAGTTAACCAGGTGAAACAGAAAATACCCGCCAATCTGGCGGGCGACCAGCGGGAATGCGGACTCCACCGTTTCGTCTGAAAATGGCGTTGCTCCCCAGATCAACTGCGCCGCGTAGACCTCCAGGGAGGAGAGGATTCCGGTGACCACGCAGACCAAAACGGTGGCCAGCAGAATGTTGCGGCGTGGATTCTCCACTTCCTCCGATAGTGTTGAGATTCCGTCGAAGCCAATGTAAGTGAGCACCGCGATGGAAGTGCCACGAAACACTCCGCCAAAGCTGAAAGTTTCAGGATTGTAAAAAGGCCGGGTAAAGAAGCCGGGGCCGAACTGATGAAGGCCCCACAGCGTGCGTCCCACAAAGGCGAAAAAAATGATGACGACCAAGATCATCCCTAGCGTAAGCACTTCATTCAGCCGGGCCGATGTCTTCACGCCAGCCAGGTTCACGGCGGAGAAGAATGCGGCAAAACAAATCGCCAGGACCCAGTAAGGGACCGGAACAATATTCTGGGCGAGCTTGGAGCAGATGATCGTGCAGATTAAAGGGTTCAGGATGTAATCCATCACCATGGCCCAGCCGGTTACGTAGCCAAGCACAGGATGGATCTCCTGCCCAACATAGGTGTACGCCGAGCCTGCGCTGGGGTAGACCC
>DATMMY010000234.1:0-9939 GCA_035569515.1 Candidatus Solibacter sp.
CCTGCCCGATGGCAGGGTCATGTTCTACAACAACCTTGAAGGCACGGAGAACATCGAGTTCTCTATCCTGATCGAAGGCGGCGGCACGCTCATCAACGATCAGTCCCGAGTCCTCACCATGGACCAATCGACAAAAACCGCAACCTGGACGGTGCCCGGCCCGCCGGATGGCGGCGCCGCGGAACCGGCCCAATGCCTGCTTCCAGGCTGCGTTCTGAACACGGGCGGAAACCCTGCTCGACCCGACAGCGGCTCTCTCTTCTGCTCCGATCTCGTCAACCTCTATGATGGGCGCGTGATGGCTGTCGGCGGCACCAATTATTTCGCCGAGCCCGGCGTGACCCTGACCGTCGACCAGAGCCCCTTCACGCTGGGATTGACAGAGCTCCAGGGACTGCGAGCATCGCGCATTTTCGACGAGAACCAGAACGGCTGGGCACAAACCGGCAGCATGAATTTCGCACGCTGGTATCCATCACTGACCTCGCTCGGCAATGGCGACGTGGAAGTCTTCGGCGGCGTTACCAAGCTCATCAAACCCGTCTATCCGGCCAATCCGCTGACTTCCGGCCAAAACGTGGTCAACACCGAAACCTTCCATCTCTATAACGGCACTTGGACCGATAACGGGGCGACCGCGCAGCGCTCGCTGCCGCTCTTTCCGCGCATGCATCTGCTGCCCAACGGGCAGATCCTCTTCGGCGCCGGCGGCCAGGCCTTCAGCCCGGCCGGCGAAAGCATCGACCAGCCGCTCTGGAACATTGTTGCTGCCTATGATCCGATGGCGCAGAGCTGGACCGATCTCGCGTACGCCGGAATGCCGCTGCAGTTGAATACGGTGGGCGCCGGACAGATCGTCAACGCGATCCGCCCCTCCAATCCACTGGCGGCGCTCACCGTGACGACTGTGGTCAATAGCCTGGTAGGCCAGACCCTCAGCAATCCCGGTACCCTCATCTCCCAGCTCCTGGCGACGCTCAATCTCGGCAGCTCGCTCTCCAGCCGGATCAATACCGCGATCGGCAGCGGCATGCGCGGTTCCACCTTCGATCTGATGCTGCCCCTAACGCCGGACGCCGCCGGCAACTACACGAAGGTGCAGTTCCTGATCGCTGGCGGCACACTCACTGCGGCGGTCGCCACCAATCCCGGAACCTTTGTCGCGACAACCCTTTCTCGCATCGATACGGTCGACCTGAGCACCGGCACGATGGCCTATTCGTCGCAGATGACGTCGCCCATGAACCAGCCGCGCTGGTACGGTACCCCGGCTCTGCTGCCGACGGGGAAGGTGATGGTGTTCTCCGGCTCGTCGGACGACGAGGTGGTGACACCCGGTCTCGGCAACCCGGTGATGATTACGGAATTGTTCGACCCCAACACGCAGACCTGGACGCGGATGGCGGAACAGAACCGTGCGCGCACCTACCACAACACCGCGCTGCTACTGCAAGACGGCTCGGTGCTGGTGGGCGGCCACGCACCGATCAATACGGCCTATCTCTTTAATTTCCAGATCCCCGGCTCCTCACCGGACGGAAGGGATCCGTCCTTTGAAATCTTCTATCCGCCCTACATGTTCGGCGCCCGGCCGGCGATCACTGCTGCTCCCGCGAGCGTCGCGCCCGGCTCCCGCTTTACCGTTTCCACGCCGCAGGCCCGCGCTATCGATAGCGTCGTGCTGATCCGCCGCACCGCCATCACCCATGATGTGGATGGCGACCAACGCAGCATCGTGCTGCCGTTCACCGTAACAGACAACAACACGCTGGCCGTGGCAATGACCTCCAATCAGTCGGTCACGCCGCCCGGCGCGTACATGCTTTTCATCAATCAGAAGACGCCGGCGGGCCTGGTGCCGTCGGTCTCCGCTCCAGTGCAGGTCACCGGCGCTGCCGTGACTCAGACTGCCGATGTCATACCATAGAAGGCTTTTCGCCCTGCTCGCCGCATTCGCGTGTGCCGTGTCCCTGGACACGGCATTCGCGCATGATCGCGGCACAAACCCCGTCCACCCGATCCTCGACCCGCTGCCCCCCGCACTCAGCGGGATAACGGTCGAGATTGCCGAAACCCTGGCACCCGAGGTGCTCATCGCCAATCGGAGCAAGAAGGTCCTCACGATTTTCGATGCCGCCGGCCGCCCCTTCATCCGCATCGGCCCCAGCGGCGTACAAGCCGACCTGAATGCCGATGCCTGGTACAAATCGCTCTCGACCACCAGCGTCCCGGAGCCGCAAGCAGCGAAGGACCCGAAAAGCCCGGCACGCTGGACCGTCATGGACCATGAACAGACATTTGGTTGGTTCGACCCACGTCTCGCCGTCGGTCCCCACGCCCCCACAGAAGCAATGCGCAAGGCCGACAAGCCGGCCTTGACCGGCGCCTGGCGAATAGAGGTTGCGCTAGGGTCGACCCGAACCGCCATCACCGGCCATTTTCAATACCGGCCGCCCGCCGACGGCGCCTACATCACGCATCTCGTGCCACCGAAAGACTTTCCGAACGGCATCCAGTTCTTCGTCTCTCAAGGCGCAATCCCGGCGATCCTGCTATTGGACCCCGGCGGACACGACATCACCCTCATCGGATTGAAGGGCGAGGACGAGGTGCGGATCGGCAAGACAGGAACATGGGCCAACACGGCCAGCGACACCTGGCGTCACTGGAGCCAGACGCATCGCGCAACGCTCGAAGCCGGCCCGGGCCGGTGGATACAAGTCTCGCACGGCGCCAGCTATTCCTGGCTTGAACCGCGTGGCGAAACGAAGGCCGGTGGCACGTCTCATCCGACCAAACATTGGACTTTGCCCATCCGCGTCGATGGCATCGCTTACGTCCTCCAGGGCGTCGCCACTTGGCAGGACACGGAACGCCAAGACGGTCGCAGGCAAATATCCCATTGAATCACCGCTGCGGGCGTTCGGAATCAAGCGCGGCCGCTGTGAGAGACATTGTCCCCAGCCCACCGCAGCAGAAGAGAAGGGATAAGCCCTGAAGGTATGGCGTCCGGTGCGTAGTTCGTCGTCGATGTTTTAATTGCAGGTTCGCCAACAGGATCGGTAACAATCCCAACCCCTTGTGCGTTTGAAAAGCAAAGCCCTGCCCCTTTGGAATTGGCTGGTCAGGATTTACAAACGTAACTTCTGCCAAGTGCAAATCATTCCGGTGCAGCCACGCTACGGTGTCCTAGGTGCGCGATTGATGTCCTTGACCCAAGTTGAGAATTCGGAAATCAGCTCCCGAATTGTTTGTGCTTTTGGCGGGTTCGGACGAAGCGGTGGATTGCCTTGGAATGTGCGGAGAGCGATCTCGCACTCCCTTCCCCGCATCCCACTCTACAAAGGTAAGACGCCAGGAGGGGTTATGCGTACACGTTCACGCGGCATTTTTGTTTTCCTGTTGCTGACGAGCCTTCCGCTTTGGGGAGCCGATCGTCTGGCAGGAACCTGGAAGCTGAATCCGGCAAAGTCAACGTTCACCGCCGACCATGCGGCCCCAAGAAGCCTTATTGTCACCGTCCAGGAGCAGGAGGGCGGGATCGTGGTTGATGTGATAGGAGAGGACGCGAAGGGAAGCCCAATCCACGGCCACTACAGCGCGAAGTTCAATGGCATGGATTATCCGGCGACCGGGCTGCCGGATGGCTCCGAAACGATCAGCTTGACGCAGATCGACGCCAACACGATGGAGAGCACCAGCAAGAAAAACGGACAAGTGATGACCACCGTCCGCAGCGTGGTGTCCCCGGACGGAAGGACGCGGACCAGCACGTTCACCGGCAAAGACTCCAAGGGCAATCCTGAAACCTGGGTTCAGGTTTACGACAAACAATGAACGGCTACAGGGAGTCGCAGAGGGTCTATGGAAATGGCACTTGCCCGGCACAAAGAGGGATGATGCACTTTTACTTCTTGTCGTCCTTGGCGTCACTCCCCTACGTGATGGTTGCGGAGAACTGTCGTCTCTAATTCAGCGTCCAGGCGAGTTTGGCTATCGCGGAACCTCCAGCCGCCTGCGGGTCTTCAGCCCGTCGGAAGATGAGGGACTGGATTCATCCTGTGGCTTGCCATTGGGGGCCACGGCAGCCGAACTATTGGCCGACAGAGCTGCCAGCTCCGCCTGGGAGTACTTTGGCTGGCTGATATAGCCATGAATATGATTCTTGTTGATACTGTTGATGACCAGTTCCACCGGCTGGCGGGTATCCGCCGGATAAAAGAGAACGGGCTCATAAATGTTCACGTGCTTCTTTGAAAGCTCCCGGTCTTCCACCAGCAGTGCCAAATCCGCATACTGACGTTTCTCATTGGACTTGCGCAAGCTGATGCCAATCAACCCCGTCCGCTGGAACCGCTTCGATTTGTTCAAATCGAATTCGTAGTAGCTGCGTTCACCCTTCTTTTGCAATGCGACTAAGTCATCGTGCGTACGGGCAATCGATCCTTGCAGCTCAGTGCGCGTGTCCGCCAACTCCTTACGCGTTGATTGGATGGAGTTATCATGCTCGGCAAGCTTGTTGTTGATCTGTCTCCATCGGGAATCGTCCCCAGAGCGGCGGCGCCCAGCTGTTCGCCGCATTACATGGCCGCTATGTTTTCCGCTGCTCATAACCGCTTTCCCTGGGTCCGGGCTGGGAGCAGAGGCATTCATCCGAGAAGTGAGCGCAGCCACTTGGTTGCGTGTGTCGTTCAGAGCGCCCAGCACTTGCGCATTTTGCCCGGAAAGCCGGCTGGCCAAATTATGTTCATGGATGGCATAAACGAAGGTCCCAATAAGCAATGCCAGTACAAGCAAAGTGAGACCTCCGAGTTGGAGGGTGGTCAGCCTAGCAACCGATGGTGCAATGGCAGTTTGATCTTCCTGCATGAAGGCCTCCTCTGGCCTAACGAAAGTCCAAAGCCTTTCGTGTGCATCTCTGCTGCCATGTCATCTTCCATGTAAGTGACTGCTGAATAATGGTTTGCTTTTGGAGCCAGGCGCAACGCGTAGGTAAAGAAAGCAAAAAATCCACACCTGAAGGAAAAAATGCAATCACGGGACTGCAAGATTCCAGGGGTGACAACCGGACGGCGCTGTCCAGGTTCTCACTCTCGTCGGGCCGAGCGGGTCGTGTTTACTTTTTCCGGCCGACCTAGCCCTTCTGCTGAAACGGGCAATCCTGGAAGGTGAGATCAAACACGGCGACCCCGTGGTGATCGACGCTCCCGCATTGTGCGAACCATTTGTTTTACCTGCTTTAGCCGCACGGTCTGCTGGAGGTCAGTTCCGGGCCTATGGCTCACGACTCATGGCTTATAAAACGAGGGGTCATGCCGTTGGCCGAGGAGCGACTTTCCGATTGTTGCCAGAATGTGATCGTCATTGTCATGGCGGACGTAGAAAGAAAGGTCCCTATAGATGCGCTCTAAAGGGCTGGGACGGTTCAAACTGCGAGCACCGCATGCGCGGATGCACCGCTTCACTGTATCTTCAGCCAGATGTTCCATGGCGTGCCGGGCGCGGCTTCCGGCCAATTGGGCTTCATTGTATCGTCCGCTTTCCCACATGCGCGCGACATGTTGCAACCAAAGATATCCGGTTTCCACGTTGATTGCGCTTTGGGCAATGTGGTGGTGAATGTAGGGGTCCGCTTCCTTGTGATGGGAGCCGACATATTCAAGAGCGAAGTCATACGCTGCTTCTGCAGCGCCCAGAAAAGTAGCAGCGTAATGTGGGATGAAACAGGTCTGCCAGCCATCTGCAAGGTACTGGCCGGGGTGGCCGATGAGGTGGTCTTCAGGGATAAATGTCCGATTGAACCGCACCACATGGCTGGCGCTGGCCCTCATGCCGATCGGGTCCCACCAGGACTTATCGACACTGATGGACGGATCGGACAATTTACAAGCAAGCAAAAGGTGTGATTCCAGGGGCGCCGTGCTATGTCTGGCTCCGCCCGGGCCAGCGGTACTCACCAGTAAAATGGCCCATTGCGCTCCGCCTGCACTGGTGGCGAATGCTTTGGTTCCATCCACCAGATATCCGCCGTCAACCTTGGTTGTGGTAGTTCCAAAACTCGACGATTCTGAAGGCGCGCGCGTCTGAGGCTCTCCACTCCAGGCCACCCATGTTTCTCCTTCGTTTACCACACCGCTGAACCACTTTTCCTTTTGTGCTTCCGTAGCGAGGCCATCAATCAGAACGAGGGAATTGGTATGCCCTTCCCAACAGCGCGCCAGAGAAAGATCCGCTCTGGCAATCTCCTTGGTGATCAGCCAAAGCGTAAGCACATCGCCGCGGTAAGGGCCCAGTCCCAGCCCTCCATATTGGGGCGGAATCACTGCGGCCAGCAACCCTGCGCGATGAAGGTCCTTGAAATCATCGATTGGGTAAGCGGCTTCGCGGTCATAGGCAGAGGCGCGTGGCGCAAAATGAAGGCGAGCTAGATCGCGCGTCTTTTCGGTCACTTTTTGCTGCGCGGCATTGAGCTCAATGGGTGTCACGATTTCATTCCCAGTTCTGGCTGCCAATAGGCTGCCAAGTTTGTCCGATGGAGGTTGTGGTTCTTTTCACCCTGAATGCTGCAATAAACTACAAATCTGCACTTTTCCCTTTTTTCAGGTTAACGTGCCTGATTCGGCTGGGGTATTGTCGGAAAAGAAATTCCGAGAATTGCCGCTGAAAACAATCTCGGGTGGTACGGTTGGCATTTCTCGTCCAACCATCATACGAAATTGCTTGCGAACCTGGCTCAAGAGGACCTCATGCCCGTCGATTACCGTGCCTCCCCGGGCCAGGATTCCAGAAACTAAAGGCGTGGGATGGGCTCCATAGGCAAGATCAACCACTATCGCATCGCTAATCAGGGAGTTGATTGCGAATGGAGGTCCGTCGCTCTGCCGGCCGATCGGGGTAGCGTTGATGATCAAGACGAAACCCTCGGCCTGGAATTCCGACAAGGAAACGAACGGCAGTCCCAGAAGGCTGCTCGCGCGGGCCGCTCGCTCTCTGCTGCGATTTACCAAGGTAACTTCCGCGCCCGCTTGTTTCAAAGCAGCAGCCACGGCGCGGCCTGCTCCGCCGCACCCAATCACGGCCGCTTTCACCGGTCCATTCTGGCTTGCTAGTTTCCAGCCGGTGCTGGCGATGCTTTCAGGATCAGTAGTGTCTGCCTCCCAGATGCCATTCTTGCGCATGAAAATATTAGTGGAAGCTGCCCGGCGTACCATTGGGCTGCTTGCGCGGGCCGCAATGAGCGCTTCTTCCTTATAAGGAGACACAATAGTGACGCCATGGATTGGTACGCCCAACGAACCGAGCAAAGAAGCGTCAAGCATTTCTCGCCAGAAATCATCAAAGCATTCCACGTGGAAAGGAACGAAGAGCGCCGGATAGTCGAGGGCGCGATACCCGGCATTGTGAAGCCGAGGCGAGAGTGATTGGAATACCGGGTTTCCTGCTATTCCATAAAGCTTTCGTAAGGGCCGCAGAACCGGAAAGCCGTAATCCCCGATGAGTTGCCGGATACTCGGCTCATGCGATCGGCTTGTGGCACTATTGAGCTGGCCAAACAGGAATGGCGCTCCGAAATAGGGAGTCAAGAGGCGAGACCATAAACCGCATATTCCGTCAGGAAAAGCAATAGTATCCTTACGGCCCAGAGTTTTTAAGAAGAGCAACGGTTGTAAGCCATCACTGGTCTTTGCAGCAGTGGTCACAATGCAGTAGAAGCGGGCAGGGACCGCAGAGATCTGCTCGAATCTTGACTGAAGCTGAAATGCAGCGGCGGCGGTCGTCCGCTGAAAGATCATCCGCTGTTCCGGCGGAATAACGCTGAGCAATTCCTGAGAAAGATCAGACCCGGCTTCCAGTTCTACGAGGTCGTAGTGTTGTGAGGCGGAGGCAAGCCGCTTGTAGCGCTCGCTGAGGGGGCCTTCAAACTCGCCTCCAGCATCGCGGCTGCGTAAGCTGTATAAGAGCTTTCCAGGGAAATGACTGCGGAGCCACTCTGCAGAAATATCGCCAACCAAGTCGGATCTTACCTGCAACCAGGTGACGGTTTCCGGCAGCTTCTCCATCTCGGTAGGATTGGACGAAGGAGGCGCCGTCAGGCTGGCCACCAGCTGGACTCTCTCCATACTGTTATTTCACCTCACGCACAGAACAGGAAGGTTAAATTTTTACGGGAACCCGGGATGAAGACTGCGGTTTTCCGTTTGGGGACGGACGAAGCCTAATCTCCGTCCCGTAGTTTCGTCAACCGATTTTCAAACACGATTCAATTGATTTTTTTCCTGCGAGTTTCAAAATGGAATTTGAATCCAAAAAATTGCAAGCTTAGAACTTACACAGGTTATGCGTTTGTCCGGGACTCAGCCCGTTTTTCTCTATGGAGTGCAAGCGCTTCAGTGAGCCACAATAGCTCATCGAAGAAAATCGTGGCACGTTGCAGGAAAGCCGGATCGACTGGGTTTCCTTCCGCATCGAATGACTCCTGAACACGGCAAACAGGCAAAATGGCGGGGATGGGGAGCCCGCCAAGATGCAGGATTACCTGGCGCAGCGAAGTCAGGCACAAAATCCCCCCGAACTCCGCTGCCGAGACAGTAATAATTCCAAATGGTTTTCGCTTATACTCCGGTTTTAAGTAGTCGAGCGCGTTCTTGAGCACTCCTGGATAACCGCTGTTATATTCGGGACTCACGATAACAATAGCATCTGCCCGATTGATCTTCGCGCTCAACTCAGTAACATTGGGCGGCGCATCATCTCGAAAGCGAAGCCGCTCTTCCATCATAGGAAGATTCAGCGCCTTTAAATCCAACAGCTCGGTTTCTACGCAATTCAGCTTTTCCAGCCAATTCACGGTAAACTTGGCGGCTTTGATACTTTCCCTGCCTCTTCGAATACTGCCCAGCAATACTGGTATATAAAACATCCGCCCAGCCCTTCCAATGTCACCGTTGTGATGTGGTGACGGATTATATATATCCGAGCATCCGCAGTCTCAATATCAAGCCGCCGCCTCAACTGCTCCGGCCAGCCGGACCGGACAATCGAATTGTCTGCTTGAAGCATTGTGCTGTCTCATTCCGTCAACGGCCGAAGGCCGCCGGTCCTGGCATCCACCACCGCCAGGCGCGCCTTATCGCTTCCCGTCCGGCGGTTTGGTCCGAAGCTGACCGGAGGCCCGGCTCCGGTTTGAAAATCGTAAATACCTTCGAGTGCTTCAATTACTTTTTCCCGGCTCAGATCGTGCCCAGCCCGTACCAGCGCTTCATGCAGGATTGTGGCCTCTGCCAAAGCCGCGAGCTGCGTTGCGAGATGCCGGTCAGGCAGGGAGTGCGCTTGTGCGAGCTTTTGGTAAGCGGCCATTTCCCCCTTGTTGTAGTCTGACGGCGAGGAGGGTACTGCGAATATTACGCGTCCTTCCAACGGAGCAGCGGCGTCGAACACGGATTTTGTAGCCAAAGAGCCAGGTACAAGGAACACAGGATTCCAGTCTTTGTCCGACCGCGCAGCAGCGAGCAATTGTTCGCTCAGCGCTGCCGGCGAGAGAAGCAGTACCACGGATGTCCCGGACTTCTTAAGGCCAGCCAGAATCCGCCGCGCATCGCCGGAAAAATCAGAGACAGCGGAGAGTGTCCAGTCTCGTTTCCCACCCTGCTGATGAATGGCTTCCGCAACTCCGCGAACGGGGCCGTTGTCACTGTAAACAACGACGGCTGGGCCATTTTGTGCCGAGAATTTTCGTTCTGCATAGGTCCTGAGCGCGAGAACTTGTCCCAGCACCCCGGAATCCAGATAAAAGATGTAACGGTTGAGCGGACTTTGCAGTGCGGGATACAAGGTGATGGGCCCTATCAAGGGCACACCTTCATTCTGCAGGATCTTTGCGGCCGCATCCTCAGACCCGGCAATGTAGCTATTGATCAACAGGAACGGAGAATCCCCGCT
>DATMMY010000235.1:0-3471 GCA_035569515.1 Candidatus Solibacter sp.
CTATGGCAAAAAGGAAAGCTCGTTCTCTTCGTTGTCCCACGTGCCGCACCCTGGTGCTGGCCGGCGACGAGGACTTTCCGTTTTGCAGCGAGCGCTGCCGTGCGATCGACCTGGGGAAGTGGGCGAGCGGGAGTTATGTGATTTCGAGTCCGGTGACCGATCCGGAGCAACTGGAGAACATTCGGGAGAGACGGGCCCAGCAGTCGGCAGATTCCGAGGACTTTCCGCCACGAAAACATTAAATAAATCCAAGAGATCGTGGCTGGTTGCGACCTTCTTCGGCATTGGCTATCTTCGGCCCGGTCCTGGAACCTATGCTTCAGCGGCGACAGTCTTGCTCTGGTGGGCAATCGCCCATGGGATGGACCCTCGCTGGCAGCTTGCGGTCGCGGTTGTCTTAGCGGCGGCTGTCTCCCTGCTGGGGATTCCGCCAAGCACCGTGGTGGCCCGTGAAAGTGGGGTTAAAGACCCCGGCTTTGTGGTGATTGATGAAGTGGCCGGGCAGTTGATTGCTTTAATTGGCGTCCCGCTCGATTGGAAATACCTGGTTGCCGGTTTTATACTCTTTCGAGGGTTCGATATCACAAAGCCGTTTCCGTTGCGCCGATTAGAAGCGCTTCCGGAAGGAACCGGTATTATGATGGATGACGTTGGAGCAGGACTGTATGCGCTTCTCCTGCTTCAAATCTGGATACATCTGGTGGCGCGATAATCGAAATCCAATGGGCATCTCTGATACTTTGCTGGGCAGGAAAAACGTCGACGGTCATCCCCGGATCGAGGCCATTGAGCCTCCTGCCGCGCTGCCGGGGGGTGAAGTACGGATCATCGGCAAGTCCCTGAAAGCTCCCAATCTCTCGCGCCCCGAAGTCAACTTCAGCGGCGTCCGCGGCTCAATTGTGGTGAGTTCGGAAGAGTTTGTGATTGCCCGCGTACCTTATGGGGCCCACTCCGGCGAGGTCACCGTGCAGACCAACGGGCACCTCAGTAACGGACGTGACATCAAGATTGCTCAGCCTATTGCCGAGAACCTGCACCCGGTTTCCAACCCAGCCTTAGACGGGGAAGGCAATGTCTACGTTACCTTTTCCGGCAGCCGAGGCCAGAAAGTACCAGTTTCGATCTACAAGATCGATACTAACTACAGTGTCAGGCCGTTCCTTTCCGACCTGATGAACGCCACCGGCATTGCCTTTGATCAGGATGGCCAGATGTATGTCTCCTCCCGCTATGAGGGCACGGTGTACCGGGTTGCGCCCAATGGCACCATGAGCACCTATGCGGAAGGCATGGGCATTGCTACCGGCATTGCCTTTGATCATCAGCAGAACCTGTATGTAGGCGACCGCACCGGGACCATCTGGCGCATCGCTAAAGACCGGCAGATGTTCGTGTTTGCCACCCTGGAGCCCAGCGTAGCGGCGTATCACCTGGCATTTTCACCCGCCGGCACGCTTTATGTGAGCGGGCCCACAACATCCAGCTTTGACGCTATCACTACGATTGATCCGCAGGGCACTGTGGCGACTTTCTACAGGGGCCTTGGCCGTCCGCAGGGCCTGGCCTTTGATGCCCAGGGAAATCTTTACGTGGCAGCCTCATTGGCCGGCAAGCGCGGCATTGTGAGGATCACACCGGACAAAAAGGCGTCTTTGGTGGTTGCCGGACAGAACCTGATTGGACTGGCCTTCACCCGCACCGGGGGCGCTGTGCTCGCCACCACCACTGCTATTTTTCACCTCACCTGGGGTATTCAGGCGCTGCCTCTCATTTAAACTGCTGAGGTGAACGCAGAGATTATTGCTATCGGCTCCGAGCTTCTGACGCCTTTCCGGAAAGACACGAACTCCCTTCATATCACGGGCAAACTCAACGAACTTGGCGTTGCCGTCGATTTCAAGACGGTAGTGGGCGACCGCCTCGCCGATCTGGTTAGCGTGGCCCATGTTGCGCTCTCCCGCGCTGCCATCGTTATTTTTATGGGCGGGCTTGGTCCTACAGAAGACGATCTGACCCGCGAAGCCGTGGCTGAGGCTCTGGGCCTGAAGCTCCATCGCGATCCGGACATCTGCGACTGGTTGCGCAAGCGTTTTGCGTCCAGGGGTTTCCCTATGGCGGAGAACAACCTTCAGCAAGCGGATGTGATCGCCGGGGCCGAGGTGCTCAAGAACCCCAGGGGAAGCGCGCCGGGACAGTTCCTGCAAGTGCAGGTTAGTGGAAAAGATAAGATCGTTATGCTCCTGCCCGGGCCGCCTCATGAGATCCTGCCCATGTTTGACGAGCAGTGCATGGAGCGGCTGCGGAAAATTGTGCCGGTGCAGCACATGGCCAAACGCGTGCTGAAAGTTGCCATGATTGGAGAGTCGGAAGTTGACCGCAGGGCCGCTCCCATCTATACGCCCTACGCGGACGTTCAGACCACTATTCTTGCCCATGGGGGTGAAGTTCAACTCCATTTGCAGGCGCAGGCGGAATCGCCGGAAGAAGCACAGAAGAAGGTAGACCTTGTGGCTTCCCGGCTCGAAGATGAATTTGAAGACTCTGTCTTCTCCGCCCAGGGAGAAACGCTGGAGCAAATTGCCGGCTATTATTTGCAAATGCGTGGCGCCTCCCTGGCGGTGGCGGAATCCTGTACGGGCGGCATGCTGGCGCAGAGAATAACCTCGGTTTCCGGCAGCTCCCGTTATTTCCTGGGCGGCGCCATAGCCTATGACAATTCCATCAAATCCTTGCTGGCTGACGTGCCTCCGCTGATGATCAAAGAGCACGGCGCGGTGAGCCGGCAGGTAGCTGCGGCCCTGGCTGAGGGAATTCGGGAGCGTTGTAAAGCGTCCTTTGGCATCGGGGTTACCGGCGTGGCGGGACCGACCGGAGGGACCGAAGAGAAGCCTGTAGGCCTGGTGTTTCACGCGCTGGCCGATGGTACGAAGACTGATGTTGTGGAGCGCCGCTTTCCCGGGGACCGCGAGCGTATCCGCTATTGGGCCACCACCCAGGCGCTTGATATGCTTCGCCGTAAACTGATGTAAACATGCGCGTTTTTATTGGACTCGACATACCCGCTGAAATTCGTACACGCATTGGTGAAACCATGGAGCGTCTCCGCGGACTGGCTCCGGAGGCCCGCTGGGTGCGGACAGAATCACTGCACGTTACCCTGAAATTTATTGGAGAAGCCTCTGAAAGCAAGGTGCTGGAGATCCAGCAGAGGCTAAAGCAAATCAAAGCTCCTGCCTTCGAAATTGAATTCAAGGATGCAGGTTTCTTTCCGAGCCCAAAGTCCGCACGGGTATTCTGGATTGGCATTCATGCGCCGGATGCGTTATCGCAACTTGCTGCCACGATTGAGCAGAGTCTTGAGAAGTTCGGAATTGCGCGCGAAGAGAAGCCTTATCAACCCCACCTGACTCTGGCGCGAGCGATCCAGGGCGGACCAGGCAGGTGCTTTCAAATTCTCCAGCAGCGCCTTGA
>DATMMY010000236.1:0-15267 GCA_035569515.1 Candidatus Solibacter sp.
GTCAACACCAACCACGGAGACACGAAGACACGGAGAAAATCAAGATCCAGTTTTACCGCGGAGGCGCGGAGGCGCGGAGAAACCCCCAAGAAGATCAGGGAGGTCACGGAGAAAAAAACAACGTCAACCTCACGACCTCTAGCGTGGCAATGAAAAATTTGCGAGAAAAAGTACGATTTCAAAGCACCTCGTAGTACAAAGGAACACAGAGGAAGGCAAAAGCAAAACCTCAACGCAGAGGGCTCAGAGCAAGCGCAGAGGGCGCAGAGGAATCCACGAAATAAGGCGGTGACTAAATTGGCAGGAAAAACCTGCGAAAAAACGAATTTGAAGCACATCGCAAGATAGAAGAAGACAAAATCACTTCTCTAACGTGCCTGCGGCGCCGCCTTGTTTCGGTGTTCGGTTTATCCCCGATAGCATGAAACGTTTCAAGGGTGAAGGTCACTATGTATTTGTAGCGCCTTCAGGGTGCGTTCGGTTCTCACTGCCGACTGTGGCTGCGCCGCCATTGATACTGAGAGGAGATCGAATGTTTTTTCTATTTGGCTGGGGACGTCAAACAAGAAATGATTTTGGCCCTACATTGCCGGTCAAGTGCGGGAACTGCCAGAACACCGGCTTTCACCGCCTATTGCATATCAGAAAATGGTTCACGCTGTTTTTTGTGCCCGTGATTCCCTATGAATCGCACCACTATCTGCTTTGCGACGTGTGCTCGCGCGGTTTTGAATTGAACGGACCTCAAATCGAAAAAGCAAAACGGATGAACCAGGCCACCACGGCTTACCTGGGCAAGCAAACAACAGAAGAGCAGTACAAACTGGCGCTTAACGAAAGCCGCCTGTTGGAGTAGCGGCTTTGGATAAGTTGCTGGAATAGGCCCCTGCATATCGTGAGCACTTGTGATCATTGGTCTGTGCAAGTGTAGCAGGCATTCACGGCCGGCTAGTATCCGGATGTACTGGACTCCGCAGGAGACAATAGATAGGCTGTGGAAGATTTCGGCATGTTTGGTGGTTGTATAATTGAGCGCATAGGCGAAGATGATAGACGAAGAAGAAAAATTGATACGATCGTTTTTCCTGCCAAGCAAGGTGGAGCGATATGTTGCATTTGTCAAAAACCCCAAAAAACGACAAAAATTTATTTCAGAATTGGCGCATCTCTCCTCCCTGAATCCAAAATTTATGTACTCCATCGTTCCCAAAGAACAAACCGATTCGGGAATCAGCGCATTGCTTAAGAAAAACGGAGCTTCGGAGCACTGCGTGGCGATCTCAGACATAAAGGAAATCGATGGAAAGAAACTGGAGATCGAAGACGCAATTGGGACAGTTCTTGGCCGCACATTTGGTACGTTTCTCTCATGCAAGCCTGGTAGTCTCGCTTACTTCGAAAACGAAGATGGACGCTGGATTCTAAAGCGATAGAATCAACTATCGGCGTTTTCCCACATCTTAAGCGTTTCTAAGAATATAGCGGCAGGATTTTTGTCAGCCTCTTCGGCAAATTGCAGGATTCTTCACTTCCCAACTCATCGTTCTTGGCAAAGAGCTGTGCCCCAAAATCTTGTAACCTTCTTGAGGCATGATTTCAGCTAAACCCCGCATTTGATAGATTGCACTCATTTTTCGACCTGGAAATCACCTCGGAAAGCGATGATGAGTTTTGTTGTGCATCTTGTTTCCAGCGGCATCCGCAGGATGAAAGTGTTGATTATGTTGTATAGGTGCCCCTTTGCCCTCTCGTCGGGCCGCATCCTTCGCGGCTTTTCTTGTAGAGTGCATTCTTGAGTAGCGCATTGGTCTACCGCTTGGCCCAAGTTTTTCTCCAAAGGCGTTTGTTTTTCGGCCTGAAGAACTGCGGCCAAAATGAGTTGTGCTTTTCCTACCCGTGGAGCGCGTTGCTGCGAAGTTCTTGCCGCGAGGGCCGCCATGGACATAGGCAGGTGAGTAAGCGCCGTTTCCAAGACACGCTGTCGTTGCAGAGAGGACAATAAGCAGCAAAAAACAAATCGAACCTACGAGTGCAACGAACCTTGATCGAAGTGATGCGAGATTCATCCGAACTTCCTTTCAGAAGAAAACCCCAATCTTGGCAGCTTTGGGAACGACCGCCGCACTTCCAGGAAGGAGCAGCCATGCTGCTAATAATATGCTCACTTTCTCCAGCCGCTACAACAAAATGACCTATCAATTAAAAAAATCGCGATTCAATCTACATGCGAGTCCATTTTGGAACGACTAGAGCGATTTTAGAATTCGTATAGCGCCATGTTATGGAAATACAGCGGGGCTAAAGCCCAATTTCTTCAGATACTTGCGGCACGTGTAAGCTTCCTTCGGCTCGCAAGCTCACCGCTAGGACAAGCTGTACCCTGACACAAGGCTTGTCTACACTGTGGTACGGCACCACTTCCATGATTTTGTTATTTTTAAGGCAAGGCGGTTTGCTTAGCGCTGTTTTGCCAGATCGTCGGAAAGCAGGTGGGCTTTTAGCGCAAGATTGTGGGCCCTCACCAAGTCGCCGTCTTTCGTGGCCTGGCGGCTTTGGGTCATGTAATCGTGAATCTGGCCTACGATGGATTGCTCGTCGTTAGAGAGTTGGCGCTTGATATTGTGCAGGTTCGTATCGGTGCTTTCCAGAAGTTGGTCGGTAGAAGCTGCATTGTGGATCGATTCGTTATGAGATGCGCCGGAAGAGATCTGGCCTGACCCAGAGCGGGAATCCGTGCCGCCTTCGACAATGGTGATTTTCGCGGGTGGCGTGTTCTTGGCGGTTTCGGGAGCGGACTTTCCATTTCCATTTGTATTCGGGGTAGAAGGCTGAGGAACCGGTTTTTGGGCTGGGCCGGTGTGGTGCCTGGGTTTGGATTTTTCTGGTTTTCCGGGCTGGTTATCGGCGGCAGCAGATTGATCGTCAGGTTTGGCCGTACTCGGCTGCTCCTGCGTATCGGTTGGAGTGGCTGTCGTTGGCGGTTGGTCTGCCGGTGCTTCGGTATGAGTGCTTGCGGGAGGCTGCTGGGGCAGCAAAACCACCGGCTTGACCTTATGGCATCCAGAGAGCACAAGAGTGCATAAAGCCAAGAAAAATACCGGTCCTGTGTGAGCTCTTTTCATGCCGTATGTACCGAGTCCTCGGATACCGCGCGGGGCTGCTCCCTGAGGTTCTCTCCTTGTGCATTTTCTTCCCATAGCGGGAAGCGCAGATAAAAAGTAGTGCCCTGGCCTTCGATCGAATCGAATTCCAGCGATCCGTTGTGGAGCTGAACCACGCGATAGGCCATGGCTAATCCTATACCGCTGCCCCCGGTTTTGGTGGTGAAGTAAAGATTAAAGATCTTGTCGCGGACATCAGCGGGAATACCCGGACCTTCGTCGCGCACCACGATCAGGGCGCTTTCGCCCTCCCGGTGGGCTGCCACATGCAGATTGCCGCCCTCAGGCATGGCTTGCACGCCATTGATCACTATGTTTAAGAGTGCCTGTTTGACCAGGTCGGCGTCAATGCGGACCGGGAGGGGCTCAGGCGTCTCTAGCTCGATATGGACTTTGTGGTGTTCCGCTTCAGGCGACGCGAGGGTGGTTACGTCGTCCACCAGCTTGCGCAGGTCCGTCTCATTGAGGCGAAGCTCGACCGGCCGGGTAAAGTCCACCAGTGTTTGCACCACCCGGTCAAGCCGTTTGATCTCGCTGCCGATTACGTCCATATGGCGGCGGGTTGCGGGATCTACATCACTTAGCTTCTGCCGCATCACTTCCAGGTGTACCACGATCGCGTTGATTGGGTTCTTGACTTCATGGGCCACGCCCGAGGTCAGGCGGCCTATCGCTGCCAGGCGGCGGGAGAGCTCGATCTCATCCTCAATGCGATGAACGGATTCGGCATCCCGCAGGTTGAGTAGCGCTCCGATTCGTTCACCGCGTTCTTCAATGAAATCCAGGGAGATCTCCAGGTGACGGCCGCTCTCGCTCGCAACTTCCACCTGATCGATGGGATTGCGGGTTGCAAAAGCTTCCAGAATGATCTGGCCCAGCCTCGAGTCTTGAGAGAAAATCTCGGTCGGCTGGTGCCCCAACATCTCGCCGCGCGGTATGCCGATGAATCGTTCGGCTGAGGCGCTGACCAGCACTGCTTTGTAGTCGCTGGTGAAGAGCATGACGCCATCCTGAAGATTGGCCATCATCTGGTCCAGGTTTTCCTTCAGGGCGGAGAACACCTCTTTCACGTCTCGCATCTGGCGGCCCAGGCGGTCAATCTTGGTAGAGACCGCACCGTACTCATCCGACCGTCTGGGAGGCGCCTCCGCCGTTTCAAGCTGGCCGGAGTTGATCAGGTCGAGCCGATGGCTGATGGCCTCCAGGGGGCGCAACGCAAAATTGGAGAGGCCGGCAGCCAGCACCAGGCTGGCAAAGATGGCGATCCCGGAGAAAATCAAGGCCCGGTTCACCAGAGGCCGAAGCTGGTCTTGTAGAAAGACGGTCTGCACTCCAACCCGCACTTCGGCAAAAACAGCGCCGTTGCGTACCAAGGGCACGCGGACGTCATACACGCGAGCATGCCCATACGCCACTTTAAGCTGGTTCCAGGTTCCGCCGTTTACCAGGGAAGAAATATCTTCGCGCTGCTGCGCTACCTTCCCGATTAAATTCTCATTGGTGTGGAGCAGGATTTTCCCTGAGGCGTTGGTCAGGGCAGCGTCCTGGATGGTGGGGGAGTACCCAACGATCGACCGCAGCAGGGAGTTCACGCCCACATCCGTCTGCAGAATATCTTCCGTCGCGGCATCCACCTGTTTGGGATCATTCAAATCGATGCGGGTGCTGCTCAGGTCGGTTTCCAGGGCATCGCGCGCAACCGTAAAAATCTCATGGGCAATAAAGTCGCCGTCGCTATAGGTCTTCTGCACGCGCTGGTACACCACTTCTGAAATATACAGAGTGGAGATGGTGGCCACGATCGCCAGCACCATGCCGGTGATGGCGAAGACCAGCTTAATTTTCAGGCGCAGGGTGGGCATTTACAACCATTCCAACAAATTTGATTTGGGCAAAGATACTCCGAAATTGGACGCCTTCTCGCCAATCGGGTGATCTGTAGATCGGGTGATCGGGTGATCGAAAACCAAAGTCCAACAGAGCTTTGGGTTTCTCCGTGTCTCCGCGCCTCCGTGGTGAGATTTTGATTTCCTTTGCTCCCTTAGCGTCTTCTTTACGGCGCAATAGTTGTTGTCGCTAGCTGGCGGCTTCGCTGGCTACGCTGGCGGCATTGCCATACTCCTTTAATTTATTATGCAGGGTCTTCAGGCTGATGCCCAGGATTTCGGCGGCCCTGGTTTTGTTGTTATTGGTTGCTCCGAGGGTCTTTAAAATCAGCATCTTCTCCGCTTGCTCTACGGTGGTGCCCACATCCATACGGATGCCGTCGCCCTCGCTGGCGGCTATCCGCAGGCCTGCACTACCGAAGTTAGGCGGCAGGTGCCGGGGCTCAATCAGGGAATTCCCGCAAACGATGACGGCGCGCTCCAGGGTGTTGCGCAGCTCCCTGACATTTCCCGGCCAATTGTAGCTGTGGAATATCTGCAAGACACTGTCATGCACGGCGCTGACCTTTCGCTCATGTTTGGCGTTCATATCAGCCAGCAGCGCATCGACCAGCTCTGGAATGTCCTCCTTGTGCTCGCGCAATGGGGGGAGATGGATGTTGAAGACGTTGAGGCGATAGTAAAGATCATTGCGAAGCTCACCCTTCGCCACCGCCTCTTCAGGAACCTTGTTCGTCGCTGCCAGCACACGCACATCTACCGTGGTTTCTACTTTGCTTCCCAGGCGACGCAGCTTGCGGTCTTCCAGCACCCGCAGCAGCTTGGCCTGGGTACCCACCGGCATCTCGCCGATTTCATCCAGCAACAGGGTGCCTTCTTCGGCCAACTCAAAGCATCCGGCCCGCCGTTCGAGCGCTCCGGTAAAAGCGCCCTTCTCGTGTCCAAAGATCTCGCTTTCAATGAGCGTCTCGGGGATGGCGGAGCAGTTGATGGCTACAAACGGCTTGCTCTTGCGCGGACTCATATCGTGGATGGTGCGCGCCACCATTTCCTTGCCGGTACCGCTTTCGCCGGTAATCAGGACCGAAACCGTGCTGGGCGCAACCATCTCCACCAGCCGGAAGATTTCCTGCATGCTCTTGGACGGCCCAACCAGCCGGCCAAATATTCCGGTGTCACGCAGTTTGCGCTTTGTCACTTCCAGTTCGAGAGTGGTGTCGCGCTGGCGTTCCGCATTCTGGAGTATTTGTCTGAGGCGGACCGTATCCACAGGTTTCTGGATAAAGTCGTAAGCTCCGGTCCTCATGGCGTCCACGGCCAGATCAATGCTGCCCTGGGCGGTCAACAGAATCACGGCAACCCTCTGGGGCTGTTCAGCGATGCGTTCCAGCAATTCCATGCCGTTCATGCGGGGCATCTTCAGATCGGTAATTACGATACCCGGAGACCAAGTTGCCACCTTTTCCAGGCCTTCCAGGCCGTCTCTCGCTGTCTCTGTCCGGTATCCCCAGGCGGAAACTAGTTCGGCCAGGCCAGATCGCTCGTTTTCCTCGTCTTCAACAATGAGCACTTTTTCCGGATTGCTCAACAGGTTTTTCTCCCTTCGGCAGAGCTGTTGGATTTCGCACTCAAGCAGGAGTAACACTGCTTTGGATGCCGAACCGTGTAAAAAAGTCTATATCGATCCAACTGGCTGATTATAATAAACTTAAAGCCGCATATAGACGTTTCTGTTGGTCATTGCATCAAAAAATCTGAATCAGGGATCGTTTTGTCAATTTCTCTTAAGGAGTAGGTAGATGAAGAACTATTGGATGCCAGTAGTTGTCGCAGGTGTGCTGATGACCAGCGCTGCCGCGCAAAGTGGAGCTGGGGCCTCAACCTCCGGCAATGCCTCAGTTTCGGCAGGGCAGAACGGTGCAAGTGCCGGCGCCAGCCAGAATGCCCAAACCTCCAACGGCTCCACCAATGCGCAAGTCGACGGCCAGGCCCAGGCTTCAAAAAAATCCAACAAGAAAAACGAGTCCGGGAATAGCTCAGCTTCCGCAAGCGGATCTGGCGCTGCGAACGGTGCTGCGGCAGCGTTGAGCGGCGGGACAACTTTACAAGCTGAACTTACCAAGTCCCTGGACGCCAAGAAAGCCAAGCCCGGCGATGAGATCACGGCCAGGCTGACCCAGGACGTAAAATCCAATGGCCAGGTTGTTGTTCGCAAAGGCTCGAAGTTGGTTGGTCACGTGACCGAAGCAAAAGCGCGTGGCAAGGAAGACTCGGAGTCGCGCCTGGGAATCTTGTTTGATCGCGCGGTTCTCAAAGATGGTCAGGAAGTGGCCTTCAACTCGGTCATCCAGGCCGTTGCTGCCGCCCCCAATGTTTCAAGTCTTGGGGACAACTCCGGCCCGATTGGCGGGGGAGCGCCTATGCCCCAGCCATCGGGTGGCATGCAGGGTGGTGGAATGGGAGGAGCAGTCGGCGCTGTGGGATCCACGGTTGGTGGCGCCGCCTCCACGGTTGGGAACACCGCAGGTTCAGTTGGCACGGCCGCTTCGGGCACAGTCAATGGGACCGTAAATGGAGCTGGCGCGGCGGGCAGGGGTGGACTCGGCACCGCCAGCCGGGGCGTGATCGGGCTGGAGGGGCTGACGCTTAATTCCGCAGCTTCAGGCAACGCCCAAGGTTCGGTGATCAGCTCTCCCAGCCGGAATGTGAAGCTCGATAGCGGAACCCAAATGGTACTGCTGGTCAGTGGTTCTGCCCAGTAATTCGTACTAGGTAATCTTCCTCAGTTAAGGCTACAATGTAGCGCGGCCGGTTTCTGTCCGGCCGCGCATTCGGTTTCTTGTTGCTTGTATCCAGGCAGTTATCCAGGTATTTAATTTTATTGCGTTAAATGGGAGGAGACCCATGTCATTTCGCTGTATTGTTCGTGTGCTTCTCGCAACTCTGTTTGCGTGGAGCCTATTACCGGTAGCGGCTCAGACCGCGGGCGAGACCAAGCCCGCTAAAGTAGAGGTTTTTACCGGCTACTCATGGATGAACGCAGGCAGCACCGTGAACGGTTTTGAGGACGGAGCTCCAAGCACCCTTCATCTGAAGGATGCGAAGGGTGGCTTCCTGGTGGATATTTCCTATTTCTTTAACAAGTGGGTGGGCGTCACTGTCGATTCAGGCGCCCATTTTGGCGAGCAATACGACGCCGATGAGATTTTCGTTGGACCAACTCTGCGCTTTCCCGGTGAACACATCCAGCCGTTTGTACATTTCCTGGGTGGCTGGAGCAGGCTCGCGCCCGGCAATAGCGACCAGAACGATGCTTTCGGCCTTGCCGCAGGCGGCGGACTGGACTTCAAAGTCGCCCGCCACGTGAACATTCGTCTCATTCAGGCCGACTATCGTTATGGCAACCATAACTTTAATTTTGGTCCGGGCAAACCGGATTCGCACATTAATGGGGCCCGGCTGGCCGGCGGTTTCGTATTCCTGGGCGGCGTTGGCGAAGAGTTGCCGGTGTCCGCTACCTGTTCGGTAACACCCCAGGAAGTTTTTGCCGGCGAGCCGGTGAAAGCTTCAGTCAGCGCCCGAAACTTCAATCCCAAGCACACCTTGAAATACGATTGGAGCACCAACGGCGGCAAAGTGCAGGGCCAGGGAGATACGGTAACCATTGATACCACCGGCATCGCCGAAGGTCAGTCCTACACAGCGAATGTCCGCGTGAGCGATCCTTCCAACAAGAAGGCCCTGGCGAACTGCCAGACCTCTTTCTCCACCAAGAAATGGTTGCCGCCTACCATCAGTTGCACGGCTACTCCAGGCAGCTTGCTGGCCAAAGATGGCCCGGTCACGATTCACTGCACTGCCAGCAGTCCCCAAGGCGTTCCAGTCACCCTGGCCCATCAGGGGAACAACATTTCGGGACAGGGTACGGACATAACCGTCAATACGGCCGGGCTTGATCCTGGAACAGTAACGGTCACGAGCACCGTTACCGATAGCCATCAGCTAACCGCCAACACCAGCACTTCATTCACGGTGCAGGCTCCACCGCCACCGCCACCACCGCCGCCACCGCCGCCGAGCCTCGCGCTCCATAGCGTATATTTCGTGACGGCCCAGCCGACAGCCAAGAACCCCGAAGCTGGTCTGCTCAAGACTCAAGAGCAGACGCTGATCCCGATTGCCGATGATTTCAAGAAGTATCTTGCAGTCAAGCCCGATGCCAAGTTGGTCCTGGAAGCTCATGCCGATCCACGTGGCAGCGAGGAATACAACCAGGCGCTGACTGAGCGCCGTGCAGCGCGCGTCAAAGGTTTCCTGGCGGAACACGGTGTTCCTGCCCAGAGCATTGAGACCCGCGCCTTTGGCAAACAGAGTCAACTCACTACCAACGAGGTGAAACAATCCGTTGAGAGCGATTCCCAGCTGACACCGGGAGAGCGCAAGAGAATCATCAAGAACATGAAGACGATTGTCCTGGCGCAAAATCGCCGTGTGGACATTACTCTGAATGCTCCGGGTGTTGAATCTCAACAGTCGGTCCGCCAATTCCCGTTCAACGGCGCAGATGCCTTGACGCTGATCGGCGGCAGGGAAAAACCGAAAGCCACGCCGCCAGCCAAGAAACCGGCAAAAAGGCCAGCCCGGAAAGCAGCCGGCAAGAAAAAGAAGGCGGCGCAGTAGACAAACGATTGCAGGCTCCGGCAAGTGGATTCGCCGCTTACGGAACCGGCAAAAACTAAACGACAACGCAATACCGACAGGCCGGGCGGCTTATGCCCGGCCTGCTCCATTTGTTATTTACACAGGTTGTTATTTACACAGGCGACTGCCGCCATATCGTTTGGAGAGCTTTTTATTGTTCCAATACCAGGCCGCGAATGGTCTACAATTGCGGCGATATCTTCCACGCTTCATTGTTTCACTGGGGGGATTCAATGAAATGCTTCTGGATTGCGCTATCTGTTGCCGGAGTACTACTGACAGGTGTTTCCGGCCCAGCTCCTGGCCAGGAGCCGGCAACCAGTCACGCCACTGCCTCTTCTCAAATTTATGGCGCCGAGCCTGCTTTGGATGGCAGCACCACTCTGGTGGTTGAACTTACCAGGGGAGTTAACTCCAAGAAAGCCAAAGCCGGCGATGAGGTGAAGGCCCGCGTGGTCCAGGATGTAATGGCGAAAGGGCTGATCGTGGTGCCCAGAGACTCCCGATTGGTGGGGCACGTGACGGAAGCCAAGGCGCGCAGCAAAGAGGATCCAGAATCGCGGTTGGGGATCGTCTTTGATAAGGCGCTTCTGAAAAATGGAAAGCAGATTGGTATGAGCGCGCTGGTTCAGGCGCTGGCGCCTTCGTTGGGAAGGACCGCAACGATAGATGATTCTGACCCCATGATTGCTTTGGCCAACGAACGAAGCGCGAAGATGCTTCCCCGTCTCGATTCGGGGGTCAATCGGAGCCCGACGGACACAAGCGCAAGGTCAATTCCGCCCAAGATCAAGCTCAGCAATGATGACAACATCGCTCAGCATGATTCACCCGCTCCGTGGACTCCCGGATCCGCGCTGGGCACCGGCTATCATGGCGTGTTTGGGTTTCAGGATTTGGCGCTTACGTCCAGCCCCAAGGGCAAGGGTTCGGTTGTGACCTCCATCAAGAGTGACGTCAAGCTCGAGAACGGTACGCAACTTGTCTTGAAAGTGGTCAATGTTGATCACTAAATTAATGCGGAACGATTAATAGTGTCAGGCAACAATTCGCGCTGTCTCAGTTCGACGGCTTGGGCTTCAAGATGCCGTGAGATCAGCGGCGGATTCCACAATTCTCTGTGAAGGAGTGGATATATGAAGAACTATTGGGCTTTGATTATTTTCGCCGGCGCATTGGTGGCTGGAGCCAGGGGAGCCGCAGCGCTGGGGCCGGTTCGTGCTTTGATCATGTCTGCCCAGGTCAGTAGCCTGAGCACGGCTGCCACTTCAACACCTGCTGAGATTCCCGGCAAGAGCGGCGAGCGTTCTGACAATACGGCGAAAAATGCCAATGGCGCGAATGCCCCGGATAGAAAGCCGGCGAGTGCCAGGCTGGAAAGCGGTACTGTGTTGGTAGCAGAACTCACAAAATCCCTGAATGCAAAAAAAATGGAGCCGGGTGACAAAGTTACCGCCAAAATCACTCAGGCTGTGGTCGTGAATGGCAAGGTGGTACTGCCCCTAGGCGCCAAGCTGGTGGGTAGTCTGACCGAGACAAAGGCCAGGAGTAAGGAAGATCCGGAATCCCGGCTCGGGATTTTCTTTGCAAAAGCCATGACGAAGGACGGGGAAGAAATACCATTGGAGGCCGTGGTTCAGGCGCTGGCCCGCCCCCGGCCATCTCTTGTCGATAAGGCGGATCCCATGTTGCCGCCGCAGATAGGGCCCGACAACGCCAACAACTCTATGCAGCCCATGGGCGGCAGTCGTAGCAGCGCCACGGGGAACCTAAGAGGGGCTCCGGTCGCACCGCCTACGCCCAACGTCTCCGCCTCTTTGGCTCCCACGCTGGCGGCCGGGACCATTCCCAATCCGAAGGGAGGGCCGCAGGAAAATGGGATGTTAAGCGCGGGAAGCCGAGGCATATTTGGGCTTCAAGGCCTGACTCTAAAGTTTACCGGAGGGGCGCAGATTCCCGTGGTCGCATCCACACAGGAAGACGTGAAATTGGAAAACGGTACCCAGATTGTGTTGAAGGTCACCCGCTTTCGGCGATAAACGTCAGCGGTTGCGGCTCTCCAGAGACTCCCTTGCAAGTTGTAGAAAACGCAAGGGCCGGTTCTGGCTAAAGACGAAAACCGATTTAGCCACGAATTTACGCGAATGAACACGAATCGGAATGCGGTACCGAGAGTCTCTGGTTCTCGCAATCATCCCACCCAAGGGATGGTTGGGGCTCTCCAGAGACTCCCTTGTAAGTTGTAGAAAACGCAATGGCCGGTTCTGGCTAAAGACGAAAAACGATTTAGCCACGAATTCACGCGAATGAACGCGAATGGGAATGCTGTAGCGAGAGTCTCTGGTTCTCGCAACCATCCCGGCAGGGATGGTTGGGGCTATTACTTGTCTTGTCCGCGCCAATGGTCTACATAAAAAATCGACCATGCTCCCGGTTACTCAGAGAGCTCTCTTATTGTCCTCAAGTAACTTGTTGATGCACAATCTGCGTGGCAACCTCGTGGAGGCTTGGCCGGCAAGGGGAGTGGTACGTCATGAATCCGGGAATGCGAATCCGTAACTCGCTGGTGCGGATACTTCTGCTGTTGGCGTCAGCGCTCGCTGCGGCGCAGCCATGGAAGCCCCTGGGACCGGACGGTGGTGATGTGCGCAGCCTTGCCTTTGAGCCCAACAATCCCGACCGTATTTTTCTTGGAACCAGCTCAGGAACTCTTTATCTGTCTACGGATGGGGGCGGCAACTGGTCGCGTTTGGCGCATCTTGGGAATTCTTTTGAGATGGTCCTGGACCACATCATTGTGGATCCTGCAGATACCCGGATCATGTACGTCTCTGCCTGGAGTGTAGAGTCGTCCGCAACCGGTGACCTGTTTCGCAGCAAAGATGGCGGCAAGAGCTGGGACATACTGCCGGAAATGCACGGCAAGTCCATCCGTGCGCTGGCCATCGCTGCTTCCGATCCGAAGATTGTGGTGGCGGGAGCTCTTGACGGCGTTTTTCGCAGCCGCGATGGCGGAGATAGCTGGCAGCGAATTTCACCGGAAAATCACGCTGAGATAAAGAACGTTGAGTCGGTTGCCGTCGATCCGCTGAAGCCGGATGTCATCTATGCCGGCACGTGGCACCTGCCATGGAAGACCGAGGACGGCGGCAAGAGCTGGCACAACATCAAGAAAGGCGTGATCGACGATTCCGATGTGTTTTCCATCATCGTCGATCCTTCAAGTCCGTCGGTTGTTTTTGCCAGCGCCTGTTCGGGCATTTATAAGAGCGAATCCGCCGGCGAACTCTTCCATAAGATTCAGGGAATACCATTTTCCGCCCGGCGCACACGGGTGTTGCGCATGGACCCAACCAATCGTAACGTGATCTATGGCGGCACCACGGAGGGGCTCTGGAAGACCACCGACGCCGGCGCTACCTGGAAGAGAATGACTGGCGCGAACATTGTGGTGAATGATGTTCTGGTAGATCCGCGCAACTCTTCGCGCGTCCTGCTGGCAACCGACCGAGGCGGCGTGCTGGCCAGCGACGATGCCGGCACCACCTTTGCCGCGTCTAATCGCGGGTTTGCGCACCGCCAGGTGGTTTCTTTGCTGGTGGACCGCAATGATAGTTCGGTCCTGTATGCAGGCCTGTTGAACGACAAGGAGTTTGGCGGTGTCTTTGTCTCGCATGATTCGGGGCAGAGTTGGAAACAATTGAGTGAAGGTTTGGAAGCCAGAGATGTTTTTGTGCTTCGTCAGGCGGAAGATGGATTGGTCGTGGCCGGAACCAATCGAGGAATCTTCGCCTTGACAGCCGATGAGTCGAGACCCGGTGAACAACACTGGCACCCCCTGAATACTCTGGAAATTCAGAAGGCTTCGGCCGTGAAGCCCGGACCGGAAAAAACTGCGATCGGCCGCTGGGTGACTACGGAACTGACTGCGCGGATCGATGGCCTGGAACTTGGTCCGAAGAAATGGTACGCCTCAACTTCGGTTGGGCTGCTCGTGAGCATAGACCATGGGACCACCTGGCGGAGTGGTGTTTTACCGGGAGTGAAAGACCTGGTCGGGATTGCGGTAGCTGGTCCAGCGGTGATTGCCGCTACCCGAAAAGACGTGATGGTCTCCCTGGATGCGGGTGAGAAGTGGTACACCTGCACGCACATCGATTCCGTCAGTCTCATCAACGGCGTAATGCTGGACCACGATGGAAGCATCTGGGTTGCGGCTCGTGAAGGTGCTTTCCGCAGTACCGATGCAGGCGATTCCTGGCGCTATGTAAGCGCGCTCAAGCTCTCCAATATCGTCTCCATTCAATACGACAGGGAAAACCATCGTTTCCTGGCAAGCGGTTCCTCTTCCACCGGTATCTTTGAAAGCACGGACAACGGGCAGACATGGCGTGCTACCGATTCAGGGTGGCAGATGCGCGATTTCCGGTCCGCTCATGGCCGGCTGGTTGCCGCGACTGTTTTCGATGGCGTGGTGGTCCAGCCCGACCCTGCGGTAGCCCTTAATGAGCAGTCCCAGGGCTCCCAAAACGGGAACAAGTAAGCTCATTTTGTTCTCTACTTAGCGTAAAAAATACACGCCCAGTAATGGGTAAGCTGTTCTAACTCATTGAAAATACAGTAGATTGATTGGTGCCAACCTTGCATCAAGAATAGTCAGCGGTATCCCCCCAACTGCCAAAAGGAGTTGCCAATGAAACCCAGTTGGCTTAGTAAGGTTCTAGCGTTTATGTCGCTGGCCCTGCTTGCGCTGGCAATAGGCTGCGGTGTTGGCGCACAGCCCCCGACGGCCATTGCGGATAATGAGACATCCCAGCATTTGCCGTTTTCCGGTAATCAAGCGCTCGTTGTTCCCAAGGGGACACTCATTTATGTGCGCCTGGAGCAAACGATCTCCAGCCACACGGCGCAACCAGGAGAAAGTTTTCCCGCCGTTCTCGATGAGCCGCTTATGGTGGATGGCCGGACTGTGGCCCCACGAGGTGCGAAGGTGAATGGACGTGTCATAGCCGCGCATGAATCCGGGCGTCTCCATAACGCCGGCTACCTGCGCCTGACGCTTTCTTCGCTAATGCTGAATGGCAAAGAAGTGCCGATCCAAACCTCCAGCATCTTTGTGAAGGGCGGCAGCTACAAGAACCGCAATCTGGCTTACATCGGAGGCGGTGCAGGTGGTGGCGCTTTGCTTGGAGCATTGGTGGGAGGTGGCAAGGGCGCGCTGATAGGCTCGGCGATTGGCGCAGCCGGAGGCACCACCGCTGCCTATGCAACCGGTAAGAAAGAAGTAGGCTTCTCCGCTGAGCGACGCATCGGCTTCCGCCTGGCGGAACCGCTAAGCATCAGCTAGAAGAACGCAATCCTCTCCAGAGACTCCTTCGTAAGTGTAGAAAACGCAATGGCCGGTTCTGGCTAAAGCGGAAAACGATTTAGCCACGAATTAACGCGAATGAACACGAATCGGAATGCGGTACCGAGAGTCTCTGGTGCTCGCAACCATCACACCCAAGGGATGGTTGGGG
>DATMMY010000237.1:0-27829 GCA_035569515.1 Candidatus Solibacter sp.
ATGCGCGTCCAGTTGCTTGCGGACCGAGGAGAAAAGGACGCGGCCCGCCTGATTGCAGCCGCAAAACAGGTGATTGCAGAAGAGCCCGCCGCCCGGCTGGATTATTTTGAGATTGTGAATAACGACACCCTTGAACCAGTCCCCGACATTTCCGGAGGCGCGCTGGCAGCCGTTGCCGCCTATGTGGGCCAGACCAGGTTGATCGACAACATAGTCCTCTTATAGAAGCATTCCTTGGAAACCATGGAACGAACAACGCAGAAGCCCGGGACTCATGGTCCCTGCAGTCTCCGGGAGACTTTCAGCGCAGAATCCAGAAAAGCCTCTATCTCCTGAGCAGTTTTTGGCTCCTTGTCATTCCAGCGCCATAGGAAGAGATGTGTGCCGGACTTTTCGAACATCCAGCCGTTGAATGCGGACGTGGGCCCGCAATCTTCAGCTTTGGGCGGCACCTCGAACGCTACGACTGACCGGATCACTCCACTGCCGCCGCGGCCGCTCGCCCGGTCGTGGTCGAAATAAATGAACCGCGTCTCATCCACTGCACCGGTGATTACATTTCGGGCAACATCGAACCTCCCGAAAAAAGAGGTAGCATACAGGTCCAGCTGAGCAGGATCCAATTTCCTGGCATAATCGAATCCTCGGGTCGAGGTAAACTCCCGAATCTCTTTGCGTGGCCCACCTATCCGGAAGAGTTCGCTTAGAGCAGGGCCGATAATCTCGCTCACAAAATCCATGATTGAGGAAATCATACTTCTCCACCTAAGTTTTCACTGGCCAAAGGGGAATGTTTGATCATTGCTGAAGCTACCGAGCGTACGCAACATGTGGAGTGCCGCTCTCTACGAGAGCCAGCTACTTCACCGGGCTGACTTTGACCTCCATGAATTTTCGTGGCGGTTGAGCACCAATCGTTATTTCGTGAAGCTCCGTCCATTCGCCCGTTTCGTTAATCCTCAATGTAGCGCTGGTTTTGAATTCTCCCAACACAAAGCCCCACATGATTCCTTTACCTGTGCCGATCAATCTAATTTCCGTTTCCAGGTATCGGCCGTCGTTGAAGGCGCGCAACCGGTAAACTCCAGCCTGATCGTCGTAAGAGACAACGCCCAGAGCCTGAAGCGCGATCTTCCCATCGGATTTGCTGCGCCCGACTCCTTCGATCAGCAGAATCAATCCATCCAGTTTGAATTGGGCTTCTTCGGTCTGGATCAACTCCAGAGGCTCGCCAGGTCCACGCAGAACGCGCGCCTCCCCAGACCATTTTCCTATCAGGAAGCTGAGCTTCTTCATTGCAGCGCGCTGCGATTCAATATCCGGTACTCGTGGTTGCTGAGCCATACATGGGACCAACAATGCCGTGCAGACAAGAAAGAACCTTAACATAGCGAAAAGTCTATCGAGTCAAACATAAGATATCATCTGACGTTCCAGAGCCGCTTCCCCGACACAAAGGCATTTCCCTCAATCAAATAGCGCAAAGGCATCGCAGCCGATTTGGTGATCCCAATACGCGAAGTCGTGCTGATCTTCTTAGCGCGATGTCCGTCATCCATAACTACCAGGTCAGAACCGGGCGAGAGCATGTCTTTACCGTTATCGCGCGTGCGGGTGATTTGCAGGGCTTCACACAACTTGCCGGGACCACTGGCGATCATCCGTAGATTGCGAACGGAGCTGAGATCCTTGTTTCCCAATCCACGAGCTTCGGCCATGACTTCAATGCCTTCCACGGGCTCCAAGGCCCGGATCAGCACGCACCCCGCATCGCCTTCGGGCAGGCATGAGATGTTCAGGCAGTAATGCACGCCATAGATGAAATAGACGTAAGCGTGTCCGGGAGGGCCAAAGAGCACATCATTTCTAGGGGTACGTCCAGCGGCCGCATGGGCGGCAGCGTCATCAGCGCCCAGGTAGGCTTCAACTTCCACGATCCGCCCGGCCAGCATCTTGCGTCCCTCTTTGCGAACGATGAGTTTGCCCAACAAATCTCTGGAAACGATTCTCGGATCGCGATTAAAGAATGCGCGCCGTAACAGTTTGGCGTTTTTCAGCAGAATAGGCTGCAATACTGTTCACCCATGGGCAGACATAAGTTAAGCTCCAAAATATCATCAAAATTTCGGGGACCAGCCTCTACCCGCGAATACTCTTTTCATACCGATATATTCGGCACACGCATTGAAAACATTGGGATAATCGGTTTGCCGAGATGCTTTTGTGCCGATTGAAAGGTCATTTGTGCCAATTGAACTAGCGGTTGTGCCAATTGAAATCTGATTTGCGCCGGTTGAATTCCCGTTGGTGCCGATTGATGGAGAAATGGAGAATTGGGTAATTTTGTAATTAGGTAATTGAAAATCAAAGGGCGAAGTCTTTGTCTGGCTAAGCCTCGTCATCAATAAGGGCCTTAGTTTCTGAAAATTGGGTAAACGCTGCAACGCTGCGCATCTGATTGAAAATGTTTAATTTGATTGTCGCGGAGCCGGTTTTAAACGCTGTTTATGTCCTAGCCTTTACTTGGTTTCTTGTCCCGACAAAAAAGACACTCCTGCCAAACGCATGAAGGAAGGACCACGATCGTTAAAGTCTTCGCGGAAGACTCGAGTTGTAAGGCTCACTTTAACCGGCCTTCAAACAACAGTGCAACATTTGGGGGTAAATTCTCCGGCGCATGGGATTAGCGACTTCAGTTAAGCTGTCCATGGACCTGCTCGATCAATAGATTTGGCGAGGCGGCAAGAGAATCCATATGCCGTCCTTACGCCACGGGACTTATCATTTCTCTAATCTTCCCAGCACTTACCCTTCGCTCCAATTTGTCGAAAATCATTTTTTATATGCGCTCCGCTACGCTGCGCGCAAGCCTACGGCGTAAGGAAAAAGGCCTTATTCGTTCTGTACCCCGCACTTACGAGGCAGAGTGCGCGCAAGAATCGCGCGCACTCTGTCTCGACGTGACGGGGCTACTATCCTTCGTCCCCTGCCGAGGACTGGACCCTCGGTATTCCCATATCCCCGCATTCCTTGAGCCTCTGTAGATAAGTTGGGTCGTGTTACTAGGTCTACACTAAAAGTTAAATGCTTTAGTCGGCTTATTTGTTTTTAGATCATCCGATCACCTGATATAGCCTGCACTGAGGTGCGCTGAAGTGATCACCGGATTCATGGCTCACACTGGTCTGGATTGAACGTATGAAAACCGTTGTTTTAATTTCAAAAATGGACTCTCCAGCCATCGATAAGAAGCTGCGGCCAGCAGGACAGTGAACGCGAGACTGACACCCGACTGGGCCAGCACTGCCAGCGGCGTTGCCGCATGGATCAACCGGCTGGCGCAAAAGTGCCCGAACTCATGAACTACGTACAGGCCATAAGAAACCTTTCCCAGGTAAAGCAGTTGCCTGTTCTTCAGAAAGCGGTGCTGCGATCCCAGCACGGAGAGCAAAATCGCAACGCTTGCCAGCGCCGTCAGAGGATGCCCCACTGCCAGCCTCCACGGGTTGGCGTTATCGGGATGACTCGACACAGAGAAGGCGTAGGTTGCAATCCAGCTCACCAGACCTGCCGAGAGCAGCGCAATCCGCTGCCAGCGCTTGAACTTGGGAAGCTCGTTCCCGATCAGCGCAATTAATATGCCCAAGGCGATTGGATCGAGGCGCGTGAAGGTGTTGTACTCCATCGCCTGCATGGCTGCGCCTGTGGTGGCGAGTGTGATGCGCCACACGTTGGCTATGACCAGCATGCCCGCTGCGACTGCCACCATCCTCCGAAGCGAAGCTCTTCGAAAAACGATTGGCCATGTAAGGTAGAACTGCTCTTCAATGGAGACCGTCCACACCGGTATCGCGAACGACGCGGGAAGGCCGTAGAGCACATACATCCAGTTTCCGGCGAGCAAACTGAACCCGGCGACGTAATGAAGAGGCAGTCTTTGATCTGGCATCCAGAGCGGCGCCAGTGCGGCGAACGCCACAAAACTCAGGTAAAGAGGCCAGATACGCAGAATCCGGCGGAGATAGAAGCTGCGGAGATCCAGGCCACCGGTAGCCGCCCGTTCCCGCAGCATCAGGCTCGTGATGAGGTACGCGCTCAAGGCGAAGAATAGATCAACTCCATATGCGCCTGCCCCAAATGTAGAGATCAGGATGTTGCCTAACCAATGAGGAATTCCGGCTGCATCATAGAACCCCATCGTCCGAGGGGCAGCGTGAAAGACGAACACTCCAAAGAACGCGAAGAACCTCAGCGCATCAAGCTCAGGACGATAGAAGCGCCCGCCAAATGTCTCTGCCGCCGGAATCGATGGCGACCCGACAACCGCTTTGCTCATATCGCCCTAAACTCCGGGTTGTCCATTCCTGCCGGCCTGGGACTGGTGTTTCTTTTTCGCAATCCAATCATTCACATTGCGTTCCAGAATGTCGAGCGGCAGCGGGCCGGAGCCCAGAACCACATCGTGGAATTCCTTGATATCAAAGTTAGAACCAAGCGCCTGGCGGGCATGGGCGCGCAGTTCTTTGATTTTTAATTCGCCCATCTTGTAGGCCAGGGCCTGTCCCGGCCACGCAATGTAGCGGTCGATTTCGTTGGTGATGTCCAGCTCCTGTTTGGGAGCGTTATCCATGAAATAGCGGATGGCCTGGTCTCGCGTCCAATGTTTGGCGTGAATCCCGGTATCCACCACCAACCGGACGGCCCGCCACATCTCATACGTGAGCTGGCCGAACTTGGAATAAGGGTCGGTGTACAGCCCCATGTCGTCCCCTAATGATTCGCCATAGAGCCCCCAGCCTTCAACAAAGGCCGTATAGCTGCCATAACGGCGAAACTTGGGTAATTCTCCAATTTCATGCGCTCTGGCGATCTGGAGATGGTGCCCGGGGACCGATTCATGCAGCGTAAGAGCCAACATTTCCCACTTGGGCCGGGTCTCTGGTTTGTAAAGGTTGACGAAGTAGGTACCGGCCCGTGAGCCATCCGCCGCACCGGGGCGGTAATAGGCGGTAGTGGTGTCCGGCGCAAAAGTAGCGGGAATCTCCTCCACGCCATAGGGCTCGCGCGGCAGAGTGCGGAAGACCTTGATCAGGTTGGGATCAATGGTCTTGGCGACGGCTTTATAGCCATCAAAGAGCTCCTGCGGCGTCTTGTAAAAGAATTGCGGATCGCTCCTCAGAAATTTGAAGAACTCATCGCGAGTACCCTGGAAGCCGGTCTGCGCCATGATCTTCTGCATCTCGCCCTGGATCCGCTCCACCTCTCGCAATCCGATCTGGTGTACCTGTTCCGCACTGATGTTGAGAGTGGTGTGGTTGCGGATCTCGTAGGCATAAACTTCATCTCCGTGCGGCAACTGCCAGGCGCCCACCTGATCGAAACAGGCCGGCAGGTATTCGCTTACAAAGAACTGCTTGAACCTCTGGAACGCCGGTATGATCTGCTGCTGAATGGCCTGCTGCGCCTGCTGGCTGAGCTGCTGCTGGTCGGCAGGAGAGATCTCCCGGGCAAAGTGCCGGAACGGTTTATAAAAACCGCTCTGGGTGGGATCCCCAACCAATTGCTTATCAATCTGCGCCGGAAGACGCTCCATTATGACCTTGGGGTGCACGATGCGTTCCCGCATGCCCTGCCGCATCAACTCAATCGTCTGGTCCATCAGGGTGGGAAACGTTCTGAGCCGCGCAATCCAGTCCGCGTAGTCCTTCACGGTCTCAAAACGCAGCGCGTCGGCCAGATCATCCAGTGTCTGGATGCCTTCCCGCTGGTTCAAGGGAATCAAGAACCTGCGGAACTTGTATCTCTCTACCATCCGCTCCTGTTGTTGCTTGAAGAGGTCGTCATTCAATTGGTCGGTCGAGGCAAGGCTGCTGCGGCTGATCTTCGCCAGCGCGCCCAGTACCTCCAGGGTGTGCCGGTGGCGGCGCTCGATGGCCTGAAGGCTCTCATCTCTCCAGCGATCGTTCCAACGGCGGTCGCCCATCTCAGAGGCGCGTTCCGGGTCTTCGCGCATGGAGTACTCCCACTCGGCGTCAAACAGATCATGCAGGGCCTTGGAAGCGGACTTCTGTGGATGGCTGGTTTGGCCAGTGGCCGCTATACCAACCAATAAAAATCCAAGTAAGGGCCAGAGGCATTTGAAGTTGGAAGCGGCGTCGCGAATCGGGACATCAGGTGATCGGGTGATCGGGTGATCAAAAATCATACGGTGAATTTATAGCAGACCTGCAAGATTGCGGCGATTCTGCGAGGGGTTTTCAGCCCTGCCGCGAGTGTGGCGCTTGGCGTAGATCGTCATTCCGTGGACGGAACCAACCGCCTATCTATGTCGAATGAAACAACAGGACGTTGCTAGTAGCCAGCAGCTAGCAGCCAGTAGCTGCATCAGTTACCTTAGTGAAGGTCCTGTGGTTCTGGATCATGGGCTATCGCAACGGTAACTTCCTGCATCACATGACCGTATTCGTATGCCTGCCTGAAGTGTCCTCATTTTAAGGAGTGAGAAGATATGACAATTCGCAAATTTCTTGTATTTGCAATGCTGCTGCTGTGTTCAGCCTTGCTGCTGAATGCCGCAACCATCCCAGCCGGGACGCGGGTCACGGTCAGGTCTGGTTCGTCGCTCAGCTCCGGGACCGCCCAGAGCGGGCAGACCTGGGAAGGAACCCTGGCCAAGGATGTTGTGGTGAATGGCCAAACCGTGGCCCATGCCGGAGACCGGGTCGCGGGCAAGGTCACCAACGCCAAATCCAGCGGACGGCTGCATGCCCCTGGAATCCTGACTCTCCGCCTGACCTCAATTAACGGGCAGCCGGTCTCAAGCGGCCCCTATAGCCGCAGAGGCAAGAGCCACACTAAGAGCAATGTCACCAAGATCGGCGGCGGGGCTGCGGCCGGTGCTCTGATTGGCGCGCTGGCTGGCGGCGGCAAAGGCGCAGCCGTCGGCACCCTGGCGGGTGGCGCAGCGGGAACAGGAGTTGCAGCTTACACCGGCAAGCAGGAAGCCGTGATACCTGCGGAAAGCGTGATGACCTTCACCGTCACCGGTGGCGGCAGCACGAGTGCCTCGCGACGGCGCTGATACCTGTCGTGGGAGCGAAAGTTCCAGGGGGATGCGGCTGCATCCCCCTTTCATTTTGCCGTGCCGGCCTTTAACGCCGCCAAGGCCGCCTCCGCGTGTTCTTCGGCCTTGATGCCGGAGATGATGGTGTCGATCTTACCCTGAGGACCAATCACAAACGTGGTTCGCTCGATCCCCAGGTATTTTCTGCCATACATGCTCTTTTCCTTGAGAACCCCAAACTGTTTAGCGACAGTCTTGTCTACGTCGGCCAGGAGCGAAAACGGAAGCTGGTTGGCGTCTCTGAATTTCTTCTGCGCGGAGGGCTTGTCCGCGGAGATGCCCAGCACCTCGGCGCCAGTGCGGTGAATCTTCTGGTATGCGTCGCGGAACCCGCGCGCCTCATTGGTTCAACCCGAGGTATTGGCTTTGGGATAGAAAAACAAGACCAGGGTCTTTCCACGATAATCTTTGAGTGAAACCGTTGCGCCCTCCTCATTAGGCAGGGCGAAGTCGGGGGCTTTATCATTTAATTGCATGTTTTCAACTCGCATTAGGAACAAGTTGAGTTTATATCGTAGAAGGGCCTTTCACGCCAGCTTTGCCGCCCTCTTGATTTGCGTTGGCGTGGCCGCAATGTCTTCCACGTTTCAGCGCCGCCGGGGGCCGCATAAGCTTCGGGCGACGGCCCTGATCGAAATCACGCGAGATTCCAGAAGTAAAGTCTCCGCCGTGCTGACGCCCATCACCATTCTTGACAATGGGCGCTTTCAGGATGCCAGCATTTACAAGAGCCGTCCGCGTCCTATGGCAGTGGAGGATGGCATCGTTTATGAGGCGCAGAGAACCGGAATTCCTGTTGGCTACGTGACCATAGACAACGCTCAAATCAACAACGATATCTGGCTGGCGGAAGGCTCCTGGGAACCAGCGGCCCAGCCTTCAGACACGGCGGCGGCTGCAAAAAACCCCTCATCACCTTCGGGAGGAAACTCCGTTTCGGGAGATGATCGTCCTGTTCTGCATCGCGGCAGCAGCCAGCCAGCTCCGGAGTCGGCTCCACCGGCGGCTCCGCCACAGGCTGAGCAGACGCCCATCCCGGCGCCTGAGCCGGAGCCCGAGCCACAAGATCCGAATCGTCCGGTTCTGAGACGACGGAAGCCGCCGGCAGAGCCTGTGCCTGCAGCGACTCCCACGCCAAATGCAACAACTGGTGCTCCAAAGACTTCCCGCCCTGTGCCCGTGCAAACTCCAGTGGCGAACACCCCTGGAACTCAGGTGCTGGTTGGTGTTTCCGACGCCGAGCCAACCGAGACCAGGTCCTATGAATTCAACTGGAGACCGCAGGAGAAAGAACAGATCGAGGCCAAGATGCGGAAGCTGGCCCTGGAGCAACTCCCAGGGGTAAAAAACCAGGTGAACCAGCCCGCGCTCACCAACGTGATCATCCGCTCTTTTGACGTGGACCTGAGCAACGATGCGGTTGTGGTGCTCACCGCGGAAGTCCCCGGAGGCTACCTGGCTACCGAGAATCCGCCCCAGACCAAAACCAAGCCGAAGTCACCACCCCGTCCCGCACAGAAGCGGAGCGCAGCAAAGGCATCCGATCAACCCCCGCCGCCGAATGCCGAGCAGAGCCCGCCGGCCAAATTTGTCTCTCGTTTTATCACAGTGATTGCGCGGATTGATCTTGAGGGCAATCCTCAAAAGCTCGCAGCCAGCGTGACCGACTCATCACGTCTCGATGTGGCCCCCCGGCTGGAGCTGATCGATGCGGTGGACGTAGATGGCGATGGGCTCGCAGAGTTGCTCTTCCGCGAGTACAGCTTCGATCAGAAGAGTTTCATCATCTATGGAATTGGCCACGGCACCGTTACCAAGGTCTTCGAAGGAGCCAGCCAACCGCTACATTGAAGCTGACGATTGAAGGTTAAACAGCTTGCGGGGAAAATCTTTTTCGTGCTAGCCATGGACCTGCAGGGGCAAAAGCCCAGTTGATTTTAAGCAGCTTGCGGCACGAATAAATTCGGGCCCTGATACAAATCAACTGCTGGTATCTACCTTTTTCCGCACCCTGTGAAGCCGCGCAGAGTCGCGAAGCAACTCAATTTTTGAATTTGTTATTTTCCCGTACTGGCTGCCATTTTCTTCACCATGGCCAATACCAGCTTGCGGTCGCTGTCATTCAAATTGGAGGAGTAGCGACGTATCTGGCTGAGGAACCGGACCTCTTCTTCCGTCAGAGGGGGCAAACTCCTTGTGGTTCCATTAGCGTGGTTATCCGTAAAGAACTGGCCCAGAGGGAGCTCCATGGCCGAAGCAATTTTGGCCAGAGTGTCCAGGGAAGGTATGGTGTGGCCGTTTTCCACACGGGAAAGATAGCAACGCAGCAATCCGGTGCGCTTCTCTATATCGCCCTGTGACATGCCCTTTTGCAGCCGATAATTTCTGATGGTCTCGCCGATATTCATGCCGGACGTTGCTCGTTTGAATTTTACTGTTGAAATCACTGCCAGGGGGTGTGTGAATAGTAATCAGAGTACATTGTTTTCGCAAGGACAATTTTTGTCATTCCGCTGCTTGGCGATTTTGCAGGAGTTTTCTTCTTTTTGGGTTTAACCGCAAGCCAGAGCCTCCCGTTTGCGGAAAAGACTCAGTCCGCCGTTGACGTCCGGCCAGTAGAAGCATTGTTTAGAAAAAAGTAATCATCGTCTAATTTTCATCGAGAATTCATGGGCATTTTGTGCGCCGGATTTATTCAATTACCGGAATTGCGCAATTGGCAAGTTCTCATCGTCGCCCGCATCAGACAAGCCAAGATTCTGGTCATTCGGCGGAATCAATGAAAAAGCCTCGCCGAAGCGAGGCTCCTTTTGCAACGATTCCAGCTGAACCCTAGCGGTCTGCGCCAGGAAGTTCGTCGTCCTCGTCATCTCCCAGCTGCCGGATCTGTCCGCGGATTTCACCAGCGGGATGGGCGGTCGTGTGAACATTTGCATAGGTCACACCACTGGCGATTGCACGGACAACGCTCGCGAAATCGCCTGCGGCAACTCCCTGCCCGGCGGGCCCGACTACATCAGCAGCGACGACCGTGCCGGTCACGGTGCCAGAGTGGGTAGCGCTGTCGGGGCAGGTCTGATGGGCTGGCGAAGCAGCGGGACCACAGAAGAATATCGCGACTCCGCCGGTGATCTTCGTTGCCCCAATGTGAATGTGCGCCTGCGTGACGGGGGTTGAGAGGTTCTTGTAGCTCAGGGTAAAGGTAATAGAGGAGTCGTTGTTAACGGTAGCCGTCAAAGTACCCGTACCGTTAGTGATAATAGTTGAGGGGTTGGTTTCTTCAATTCCAACCAGCCTGGCGCGCAAGTGGTTTTTTTCTTTCTCAGCGGCACCCGCGGTCAGCACGGTTGCGCAAAATAGAGCAAGGACTGCAAGACAGAGTTTCTTCATTTGTTGCTTCTCCTTGTGGAAAAAGTTGGGGGATATTCTTTTTTGGGGAAAACCCAAGGACTTCTTGAAAGAGGTGCTCATGCTTGAGCACCCAAGTGATGGTAGCAACTCTGCTTCCAGCTCTGGTTAAAATTGAAAGAAAAGGCTGTCTTGCTGAAAGCAAAACAGTTGCAGAAAAAAACCGTTAGGTTACGGTATTGAAAAATCTGATCAGAACAATAGAAAATTCAGAATTCCGGATTTTTTTCCTGAAAAATGTAAATTTTTTCCTATGAATGCCACAAATTTATCCCTCGACATGCGCGAAATGCACCAGCAGTGGTGCTGGATTCCCGCTCAGCCCATCAGCATTCCACCATTGACCTTTAGGACATGTCCGGTGATATACCCAGCTTCCTCAGAGGCCAGGAATTTCACGGCATGGGCCACATCCATGTCCGATCCAGCATGTCCTAAAGGAATCATCTCATTTACCTTGGATTTGAGTTCGGCGGAAAGCGTCTCCGTCATGGCCGTTTCAATGTAGCCGGGTGCAACTGCGTTCACGGTAATAGTTCGCGACGCTACCTCACGGGCCATGGCCATGGTGAAACCTATCAGGCCCGCTTTGGCCGCGGCATAGTTTGCCTGCCCCGCTTGGCCGGTCTGTCCAAAAATGCTGGTGATGTTGATGATCCTCCCCCAGCGTTGCTTCAACATGGAACCAATGACCGCCTGGGTGCAGAGGAAAGGGCCCCCCAGATTGGTCTGAATCACGCTGTCCCAATCGGCACGCTTCATGCGCATTAACAGGGTGTCGCGCGTAATGCCGGCGTTGTTGACCAGGATCTCGATCTTATCGAAGCGCGCGAGCACGGCCTTTACCGCCGTCTTGACCTCTTCTTCATTGCTCACGTCCATGCGAAAAACCGCAGCCTTGCCGCCTTTGGCTTCGATTTCGGCGGCCACCTGTGCAAGTTTTTCTTCGTTGCGTGCCGCCAGCGCGACCGTGGCCCCGCCTTCCGCCAGCGCCAGCGCGCAGGCGCGTCCAATCCCTTGCGAAGCGCCGGTCACCAGCGCAACATGCCCTGCTACTCCCGCCATAACCTGAATTCTCCTGTTTTACTATTCTCGAAATCATTCCCAGGACCAGAAGTTCTTTCTCGCTGCGACTTTAGGGTTTCTTCGCGGCTTGGCTTTCCCTTCATGTCCTTTGTGGTTGCTGTTGGTTTTGTTTTTGGTTGTGGTCTCGTCTGTGTTCCTTTTGAAAGGTAAGGCGAATTATACCTAGACCGCATTCACATGGCACTGCGCCGGCGCTCCGTAAACTCCGGTTGGGCGGGTATGTCCTCGCGGAAAATGAGCTTCATGATGGGCGGCGCTACCAGGGTGGTTGCACCGGTCATGAAAATCACCAGGGCATACGCCGAGGGAGAGATGATGTTCATCTGCAATCCTACCAGCGCCACAATCAGCCCTACCTCTCCGCGGGGCGCCATGCCGATCCCCACTTTGAGCGCGGTCTTCCATCCGGAGTTCAGTACCGGTAGTCCGCAACCGATGAGTTTAGAAAAGAATGCCAGGGCGGAAATGACGATGGCGGAGATGATCAGCCGCCGGTCAAACAAAGCCAGATTGAGGCGCGCTCCCATACTGAAGAAGAAAAAAGGTGCGAGAAATTCATTGATCGCAATGGTCCTGGGGCGCAGGTTCCACCGCGGTGAATATTCCGCAAAAGCCAGCCCGGCAAAAAAAGCGCCAATAATCGCCGCCATGCCGATTTTCATGGCCGCGTAAGAAAGCCCCAGACAGATGGCAATAGCAATAATCAAAGGCGCGCCGTGGCTCGACATTCTTTCCAGACCAGGCTCTATTCTGCGCACTACCTTGGGTGCATAAAACATCATCAGCAAAGCGAACCCAATGGCTTCAAGGGAGGTAATGGTGAGTTGCGCCCATTGCGTGCTGCTGTTGGAGACCGCACCCATGATCACGCCCAGAAGGATCATCCCCAGGACATCGTCAAACACCGCCGCGCCCAGAATGATGCGCGCCGGTCGCGTATGCAATACCCCCATGTCCTCGAGCATCCGTGCTGTAATCCCTACGCTGGTAGCCACCATGGCGGTGGCCACAAAGGCAGCCTCATGAATGGGGTCGTGGCGCAGCAGCATGAAGCCAAAGCCGCACACAAAAGGCAGCGCAATCCCGGCCAGGGCGACATAAAGCGATGTCCGCCCCACGCTTAGCAGGTCCTTCGGCTGGGTTTCGAGTCCTACGGTAAAGAGAAGGAAGATGGCCCCAATCTGTGCGATGGAATAAATGGCCTGGTCTGGGACCACCAGGCGCGCGCCGTACGGACCAATCAGCATTCCGGCCAGGATCTCACCCAGAACTGCGGGAAGATTAAACTGCTCGAATACTTCTCCAAAGAGTTTGGCCCAGACAAAGATCAAAAAAAGTTGAAAGAGAAATGGATCGGCAGTTTGCATATTCTCGGTCGGTTGCAGCCAAAGCCCATCGAAAATCTATCCTTCTTGAGATGCAATGCGCCAGCAAAATCCAGAGTAGCTGCCGGATTGGAGCAGAACGGGCTCTTGGGCCAGGCGCAAGCCATGGAAAATGTTTAAGATACGAGACAAGCTTCTGAATGAATCCAGACCAAACTAATCAAAGGGCTCTGCCCTTGATATCTCTTTACGATTTGGAAATCTGAGCAATCCTGTGCGTCTGATCTTAAATTCCTGCAATTACCAAATTCTCAGCGTCTGAACGCCGCCCGTATCAAAACGAGACGCGTGATTGGCGGCACAACGGCTTAGCCAGCTCTCGATTTTTCCCACAGCAGCCCCGGCTTTTGTCATCCTAATATTTGCCATGAACATGAAATGGAATGCCGGATTTAAACACCCTAATCTTTTGGCGCTGGTAGATTCTCTGGTTGGCGCCTCAATTTGTGGTTTCATCGCAGCTCTGACCATCGCCTTCGCTCGGGGGCACAGCTGGGAGGTCATGGTGCCGCTGCTGTTTACCGGTGTCTTGGTCCTGGTTTCATTGATATTCGGCGTCCGCGCCGGCATCATGGGCACGTTGCTGGCGGCAGTGATTTTCGCCCTGTTTTTGTTCCATCCCAAGGGAAGCGGCCAGGTGGCCGATGACGCTGCCCGCGCCAACTTGGCCTGGATGCTGCTTATGGGAGTCGCCTTGTCGTTCTTCTTTGCGCCGGGAAGCGCCTCCTTCCGCCGCCGCTAATTCAAAGACACACAACGGGGCCCGACTGTTGGGCATCCTACCAATCTTAGAAAACAAGCAGATCGAGAGATCATCATCCCTGGAATCATCAAAAGGAGATTCATGGCCACGGCACCATCATTACCCTCCACCCGGCAGCGTTGGGCGGGCTCGCCTTTCTATTTCAACTCGGCCTCACACCTGTTGAGGATCGGCAGGGAAAAAGCGACGTCGCTGCAGGAGTTGCTGGAGGCAATCCGCATTTGTCCGGACGCTTCCATCTTTCAGCACACCTTCCAGACGCTGGAGGAACACCACTACATTCGTGTAGGGTTTTCCAATGATTTTGCCCATTGGGCGTTCGCGGCCTGCAATGAGGTAGGCCTGGCAGAGAGGCTCTCCTCCATTGACGTTCGTGAATTCACCTCCATTCCCATGCTGCGGGAACTCCTGGTGCACTTGATCGACGATTATCTGCAAAAGAACCCGCGGGCCGCCACCCGCACTGCCATGGAGCCTTTTTACCTGATGTCCGCCGATCTGGTGGTGATTCCGACCCCCTATGTTGCGCGTAATCTTGAAGAATTTGCGGCTGGGCTGCGCAAGGTAAGTATCCACAGCATCTATTACCACTTCATCGATGCGCGGCTGCGGCTCAAGCTGAATACCAATGATTTTTCCATTTGGCTCGATCAGGAATTGGAAATGCGGCAGGCAGCCGACCGGCTGAACCAGATTGATATCTACACATCTACGCTGGAAGGTGTACGCCGCAGCATCTTAAGCGTGATTGAGCGCAAGATTGGCAACGCCTGATTCAGGGCAAGAGGGTTGGAGATATTTCCGATGAATAACCAGAAACTGGAGCAAACTCCGGCAACTACCGAAGAACAGACCAAACCCAAGACCGCAGCAGATGACACCGCGGGCGCACAGGAGCTTTCCGCCAGCGGCCCGCCTCCTGGAGCCAAGGAACGCCGCTTTCGGCAAACCGATCTTCCAGCGCATTTCATAGAGCGCCGCCAGCATCCGCTTATCAAAACCGAACCCCCTCCTCCTTCCGCGCCGCCGTGCTTCGAAGACTATGGGGCCATCATCGGCCGTCCGGAACTCGATGAGATCCGTTTTCTGGCCCGCCATTTGCGGGGCAAGACCGTGAAAATGGTGAACTCCACGGCCGTGGGCGGGGGTGTGGCCGAAATCCTGAACCGCCTGATTCCGTTGATGAATGAATTGGACATTCCTACTCGCTGGGACGTCATTACCGGCGGCAACGACTTTTACGAAGTCACAAAAGGCTTTCACAACGCCTTGCATGGCGGGGATTACAACCTGACCAAACCGATCCAGGACATCTTCATGTCCTATAACGAACAGAACCGCCAGCGAATGGAGTTTGTGGAAGACCTGTTTGTCATCCACGATCCGCAGCCAGTGGGACTGATTCGCTCTAAATCAGAGACCAGGGGGCGCTGGATCTGGCGATGCCACATTGATCTTTCCAATCCGCATCCCGCCGTATGGGATTTCCTGAAGCCCATGGTCGAGCAATATGACGCAACCATTTTTTCCGCTCCAGCGTTTACTCGTAGACTCTCCACTCCCCAGTACCTCTTTTTTCCTTCGATTGACCCCTTATCGGAGAAGAACAAGGAACTGGAGGAGAGCTACATCAACAAAGTTTGCGATGACTTTGGGATTGACCAGTCGCGGCCCATCATCACGCAAATCTCGCGCTTCGACCGGCTCAAAGATCCGGTTGGAGTGATTGAGGCCTACAAGCTGGTGAAAAAATATGTGGATTGCCAGCTTGTCCTCGCCGGTGGCGGCGCAACCGACGATCCCGAAGGCGCAGTGGTATTGCAGGAAGTGATGGATGCGGCCGGCGATGATCCGGACATCATCATTCTGAATCTGCCGCCGTGGTCGGCCCTGGAAGTTAACGCGCTGCAACGGGCCTCGACCGTGATTGTGCAGAAGTCCCTCAAAGAAGGCTTCGGGCTTACCGTGACCGAAGGACTTTGGAAAGCGAAGCCCGTCGTGGCCGGTGCTGTTGGTGGGATTCCTTCCCAGATCGTACATAAGCTGACGGGAGTTCTGGTCCACTCTGTGGAAGGCTGCGCCTATCAGATCCGTTATCTGCTCACGAACCCCGATTTTGCCGCAGGACTTGGCAAGAATGGCCGGGAGCATGCCAAAGAAAACTTCCTGATCACCGTAAACCTCAAGCGCTGGCTGCTGCTCTTCCAAATCCTGCTGGGCATGGCAAGGCCAAGCAAGACGATCTGAGGGAATTTGGTAATTGGGTAAGTTGGTAAGTGGGTAATTTCGAAGTGTGGTGGCTCCGTCATTCATCATGGATCGCAGCCGCTCACGGCTGCATTGTGGCGGACAGGTTGTGTGTTTGTATTTCTAATTCGCGTTTTTTCGCGTGAATTCGCGGCTATAAGCTGTACGGATTGGTCTGGATGGCGTGGCTAGTTGAAATTACCCAATTACCAACTTACCTAATTACCAAATGCTCTGGCCCCCAGATCAGCACCTCCAGAAAGCGCGAAAAGTGCAACAGTGGCTTGCTCTGAGGCAATTCGATCCCGGCGGTGGTAGCCATGGTGTTGAGCTCAATCTCCGCCCCGGCATCCTGCAAAGGCCAGGGCAGATGATGGATGGCGGCCCGAAATAACCTGGCGCGCCGAACAGCGTAAAGGCAGTAGCGTTCTGTCAGAAAATATTCCAGCGAATCTTTTTCCCGCACTTTCGGCTCGGAAACCGGCCAGTAGCGTCCGCGGAATTCGGCCCCACTGTGCGAATGCGGATCGCCAGTTTGCTTGCGTCGGCTGCTGTAGTCGATGGCCTCCGCCGAACTCCTGGCCGACATCTCTGCGTGAAAGTAGGGAAGCCCATAAGCAAACCGGGCGCTCCACACCGCGGCGAGATTGGCCGCATCCAGGCTGAAAAAATACACGCCGGGAATCCCACGGTAGCGCACATAAGTCCTTACGTTCAACTCTGGAAACCGCCTCAGCCCCGGCAAGGCCGGAAGCATGCGCGCCCGTATTCCGCTCATGTGAAACGGAGCCACGGCAACATAGGCCTTGCCGTTAAACAAATCCAGATCAAGGCTGGCCGGAACCAGCCGCCTGACCTGCTCGGTGGCCACTTCCCAATGAGCAAACAGCAGATCATGCCAGTTCTGCTTCATGATCCAGGGCCCTCGGGGCAAAGGAACCGGCCGATGATCAGTGTGGAGCAATAGCGGATGCATGAAATGAGAATTCTATTAGCGGCTCCAAAATTTATTTTCAACAATTGTGACCGAAACGTGCAGATCTGGAAGCCATATTTCTAGTATCCAAAGATTTTGCGGACCAAGGAACCCTGCGAACTTACCGAATGCCAAGGAGTACGGCGACATAGGTGCGGACTTTGGAGAGAAGGCCAGCCTCGGCCTTGGAGTGGAATTCAGCCCTGCGGCTATTCCAGTCAAGACTCTTAAGCTGATCTACCAGGACGGCCCCCTCAACCCGGTCTAATGTGAGAGGCAGCGCAAAGGGATAGGGTTTGCGCTTGCTGGTCAAAGGGCAGACCACCGCCAGGCCGGAAGCGTGATTGTAACGCTGATCGGTGATCACCAGGGCTGGGCGACGCTTCGCCTGCTCGCGCCCCACTTGAGGATCAAAGTCCAGAATGACGATGTCGCCAGCTTCGGGAACGTAAGCGGTTACCATTCGATGGTTTCCTTCCCAACTTCGAGAGAGGTTGAGACCTCGCCGTAGCGGTTCTCTGGCGTGATTTGAGCAATGAGCTTACTCAGACTGGGCACGTGCGTGATGCGCCGTAGCTCTATGTGGCTTTCAGTGGCTTCGATTTCGAGAAAATCGCCCTCTTTGATGCGGGCTCTCTGGACGGCGGGTTTAGGAATGCGGATGGCAAGGCTGTTGCCCCACTTGACCATTTGTGCCTTCATAGGAATCGCTCCTGGTTTTGTTATTATACAAAGTATACACCCGAGTAGGTGCTACGTATATACAAAAATAGATCTGATTTGAAAGGCTATATTCTCATTGGGTTCGCGCGGTCCTAGCCCGGATTCGATTCTGCACTATCTCGTGACCATCTGCGAAATCTGCGGCAATAAGGATTTTTCCTTTGCGCCCTTCGCGTCCTTTGCGGTAAAAATTCAAACATTTCCTAAGCGGCAAACCCTTGCTGCCCGATCAGCGGGACGAAGCGGCAGCCTTCGAGAGAGCGAACAGTAATTCCGTCGGGCTGTTTTTCAACCACCTGTAAAACCTGCTCGCTCACATCTCCCACGGGGATGACCAGCCTTCCGCCCACCGCCAGTTGTTCTATAAGCGCGGGGGGAAGCTGAGGCGCGGCTGCGGAGACCACAATGGCGTTGAAAGGAGCGGCCTCCGGAAGGCCCAGAGTGCCGTCGCCGGGTACGAGGGTGATGTTTGTGTATCCGAGGCGTTCCAGCACGTGGCGGGCCTGCTCCACCAGGGTTGGGTAGCGCTCTATGGCAAATACCTGGCTGGCCAGTTCCGCCAGCAGCGCGGTCTGATATCCGGAGCCCGCGCCTATCTCCAGAACCCGGTCTTGCGGCTCGATTTCCGCGGCTTGCAGCATGGCGGCAATCATGTAAGGCTGGGAGGTGGTTTGTTGCTCCCCTATCGCAATGGGATGGTCGGCATAGGCCTCAGGCCAATTCTGGTGAGGCACAAATTCATGGCGGGGGACCCGTTTCATGGCGCCCAGGACACGCTCATCATGGATGCCGCGCTTTCGAAGCTGCTGCTCCACCATGGAGAGCCTCTCGGCATTGAACGGCTCTTGCGGACCACTGCTCATGATCTATCTCTTACGCTGACGATAGTGAACGTCAAAACTCAAAATGCCATTCTGGTCCCTTACAGCTACGATGGAGATGTTCCTGGTAACGTTGTACTCCACCTGGATCAACTGCTGCGATGACGATTGCGCTATGTTGGTGACGTAAGTCACGGTGATATTGTTGTTCAACTGCTGCTCAATTGTAACCCTGGGGCTGGGGTTATTTTCCGGCCCGCCAACCTGCGGATCAATCTTAACGCGGCTCACCCCAAACAGCTTTTGCACCCGGCTGGTGCTGGCAGAGCTCATGGCTTGCCCTAGAAAGGTATTGGCCGCGGTGCTGAGTCCCTGGTTCGATTGGCTGTTATAGAGCTCATCTTGCCGGGTGCGGCCAAAGGCCAGCAAGGCGACAATATCTCCGCTTGGAAGGGGCGGGTCCGATCGATAGGTCACGCTCAGGTGGTCCACGGGCCCGTGAAAGCCGATGGTGATGTCATAGCCTCGGACGCGCGCCCCCATTTCGACATCCACAATCGGCTGGATTACCAGTGGATTGCTGAAGCTGATGTCTCCGCGTTCCAGGCGGTACTTGGTGCTATTGAAGAAGATGTCTCCCTCCACAATATTGACTCGCCCCAGCACGACAGGATTGCTCACCGTGCCTCGAAGCCGAAGATTCACGTCGCCGGAGAGCTTGGCCAGTGAGGTTTCCACGCGCAGCTCCGGCGTGGAAACTATGTGGACATCAAGCCGCATGTTGTCCAGAAACGGGTTCCGAATCGAAGTGCGGGTGGGAGCCTTGCTGAGCGCCAGGTACTGGGCAAAGTCAAAGCGGGGATTGACTGAGAACCTGATGATCGTGACATCGCCGGAAAGTTGAGAGCTCCGCGCGGAGCCTGTATACCGGAGATCGGCATGGGCGGAAGCGCTGACGCCCGGCGGATAACGCAGCCGGATGTCCCTGCCGCTGGCCGTGAGATCACAATAGACACCGTTCCGGTAAGCAATAAATCCGCTCACATTCAGCTCGCCGCCGCCGGTATGCGCGGTAAGAGTTTCAATCTGCATGCGGTCGCGGGCAAACACCAGCCGGCCATTGATGTGGCTCAGTCCGTTAGGCAAATCGGTAAAAGAGATGCCGCCATCGGTAATGTCCAGGCGACCTCGAACCTGCGGCTGGCTTATGGTGCCCGCCACGTCGAGAGCGAGCACGGTCGTGCCGGAAGACACCATGCCGGGATTGAAGGTCTGGAGCAGCTTGAGGTTAAGATTTCCGTCGGCATGCAGATCGAGCAACCCAGCTCCAACAAGCTGGGCCGTGCCATGCAGAGAGACCGCCGTTTCGTCGCCGGCCAGGTGGAGTTGGTCTATCCTGGCGACCTGGTTGGCCACGGAAAAACGAATGGGACCGACGTTACGTACGCGCACGTTTTCCACCTCAGCGGAAAGCTGATCAAGATTCGCTGTGATGGTAAGGTCGCGGGGAAGCTTCATGGGGCCGCGCAGCTCAATCGCGCCCTGCATCGTGGAGTGGCCGGTGATGCGAGCCTGCGAGTAAGCGCGAATCAAAGGATCGAAATCCAGGTGATCGAACTTGATGGTAACCTGTCCGGGGAAGTTCTCGCGGAGATGTACGCTGCCATCCAGATTCAGGCTGGCTTTCTCGAAATTGGAATGAGCGTGCACCACCATGTCCGCACCGTGGGTCTCAGCAACCGCGGTCACGTCTCCAACGCGCTCGCCGTTCAGCACCAGGTTTCGAAAAGTTAATTGCGCGTTGATGAGGGGTGCATCCAAAGTCCCTGATCCGGTTGCATGAAAATCAACCCGGCCTTCCATGGTGATCCGTTGTGGCTGAAAACGGCGAAAATTGGCCAGTTCAATGTCCGCCCCTTTGAGATCAAAGAGAAGCTGCCGGCTGGTAAGGGTGTAGCCGGCGGAACCGGTGAGTTGCGTGCCATTGTGGGAAAGCAGAATGTTGTTGAACTGGGTCTCACCTCCTGCAAAGCTCAGGTCTGCACGTAGCTGACGGAAGGGCTCACCATAAAGCGTCAGCTTAGTCAGCAGCAGGCTCCCGCCTCCGCGCAGGTTTTGCAGGGTTCCCGCCACGTGCAGGTTGGCGTTCATGACTCCCGTAACCGGATAGGCGAATCCAGCCAGAGACTTGAGTTCTTCTACGTTGGCATTTTGCAGGCGGAGGTCGGCCGTCACCTGGCTGTTCTTTTGATCAAACTGCCCTTTGAATAAAGTTACGCCACCGGAAAATCCAACTCGCGCTGCCCCCCGGCGCAATAGTCCATTCTGGACGCCAAGACTTGCAGGAGTGTAGACAAGGTCCGCGATGAACGAGTCCCAATGGATGGAGCCGGTCCCTTTCCGGGATGCAGAGGCTCCTAGAACAGTCTCGAAGTTTTGAACATCAAGATGGCCGCGCGCCGAAGGCTGGCTGAGCCTGCCGAAGATCGACCCATTGAACGATACCCGGCCACTCACCGAAGCTGGAATGACCCTACGGGGACTCAATGCGGCCAGCACGGGTTGCAATTCGTTCAGATCGTTAGCGTTGAAGGCAACGTTCAACTGGGTGCTGGTTGCGCCCAGTGTCCCGGTAGCATTGAGACGCAGGGCGCGGGTGGCAAGGCTCAAACCAGCCACCTCCAATGTCTGGGTGGGCCCACGATAGGTAGCCTGTAGTTGGGCGGTCACCGGGACTTGCCGGGGCAGGGGATTAGAGGGAGCAGTCGATTCCAGTTTGACTTCAGCTACAGCATTGCGAGGTGAGCCGACCCACGAAGCAGTGACTTCACCGGAAGTTGATCCTGTCAGGTTGATCTGGTCCACGCGGAGCCGCGGGGTCGAGATGGCCGTGGCAAGCTGGCCGATCTGCACGCCGGTAATCTTCAGGTTTGCAGTCCCGCGCTGGGGCGCGGATTTATGCGCGGCGTCGTAAGAATTCCAGTTCGCAACCTGGATCTCACCCTGGGCGTTGCCGCCCAGAAGGTGAGCAACTAGATGCGTGAATGAGATTTTTTCAGGAGTCAGGAAAAACAGCGAGGTCAGGTTCATTCCGGAGAGATGAACCGGAGCGTCGTTCCAGCCCGCGCCCTGGACCGAAACCACTCCTTCAGACGAATAACGTTGGTTTAGATAGGCCGCCATGCCGTTTACATTCAGGCGTCCAGCCCTAAGCTCGGGTATCTTTGCTCCCTGGGCCAACTCCGGCAGGTCCACTGAGGCGGTATACCGAAACAGGATTTCCGGATTCCAGTAGTTGGTGATGGTCCCGCTGCCCTCAAGGTGGGAGCGCTCTGTAGCGAGTTGAAAGGTCTGGATCTGGGTCTGCGTGGAACGCAACAAGTAATGTAGATTGATCTTCCCGCGCAGGGGCAAAACGTTTAGCTCATGGGCCGAAAGCAACTCCACGGCCAGCTTGCCGTCGTAAGTCTTGTCGGCTGCTGAGTATGACATGGCCGCAGAAAGGTTCTCGCCGGTGAAGTCAAACGGAAACTTCTTCTGATTCCATATCAGCTCACCATTCGTGACTTCTATGCGCGTGACGGCCAACTCAAACAGGTGGTCTATGGGACTCCTGTTACCCACCTGCCTGATCTTAGGTGTGGGCTGATTCGTGGACCCGTCAGGATAGACAATGAAGTGAACTACCGGACGGTCCACAGCAATATAACGCAGCCCGATCTGCTGCGAAAACCAGGAGGTGACCGTCGCCCGCACAAACACACGGTCGGCATGAACATAAGGGGCCTGCTCTGGCCGTTCGAGTCCGTGGATGGTAAGTCCCGTGATTTCAAACTGCAGCCGGGAGAGACTCCAGGTGAAGGACTGGATTTCTACTTTGCCTCCGGTCATCAGCTCCAGTTCGGCAATAATCCGCTTGCGCACCTTCTCCTGAAAAGCATTGCTGTTCAGAAAGAGCACAAGCCCAACGACCAGAGACAGCAGAACAATTCCAATGGTGGCACGGATTCGCCTGAATCTTTTCGATCGTGGCGCTTTTACAGGAGCAGGGCGTTTGTCAGGACTGGGGTCACGACCAGAGGAACGCCCGCGGAGCCAGCGAAAAACTGCAAGCTTCATTGATCAGCCCCAGTCCTAATTCCACTTTTTGCTCCAGTTTTCGGTACAGCGGTTCGAGCGGATCCCCTTTTTTTATTGAAGGCATCCTTCGCATTGGCGGGATTGCCTTCAACGTTCCGCACCGGCGAGGAGTTCAACGGGTTGGATCCGGCAGCCGTAGGCCCAACACCCGGAGTGGCTCCGTTCTCGCTCATTTTTTCTATATGCGATTGGGTACGTAGGGTCTGCAGCCAGTCCGCCAGTAGTTCATTGATGCGCTGCTCAACCAGGATCTTTTCAATGTTCGAAGAAACTTGATCCAAGGGCGGCACGGGAGCGCCCTGCCTACGCAACTCCGGTAAAAGTTTCTCCTGGTAATAGGTAGTGACTGCGGTCTTGTCCGCGTTAACCAGTCCGCGAAAGCGCAAGTCAATAAACCGCAGGACCCTGATCTGGGAGATGAGTTGCGTTCCGACATCCTGCTCCGTCACACCATAACCAGCCAGCATGGCCCGCCACTTTTCATCAGCGTCGGCTCCGGGAATCTGCGAGCGGACCTCCTGCAGGCGGGATGTCAATTCTTCCGGGCTGGGATCGAGCACGTCAGTCTGGGCAATCTGTTGCTGCAGAAGGGACTGGTCGATGAGTCGGTCCAACACCCCCCGCATCTCGGCATCGGTCAACTGGTCCAAAGGCTTGCCCTGCAAAAGAAATTCCACGCGAACTGCCTGTTCCAACTCACTCTGAAGGATGACCTGCTTGTTCACAACCGCCACCATGCGGTCGACCACCTCCGCCTCAGCCGGGAAGACCGGGGAGATCAGAAGCAACAGCAGCGCACAATAGAGGTCAATCCTCATCAGAAGGTTTGCCCTATGCTGAAGAAAAAGTTGAAATGCTTCAACCTGTCGAACCGGTGCTCCCTGCCGATGGGAAAGACCGGAGGATTCAGGTTGTATCCCAAGTCAAAGCTTATAGGGCCAATGGGTGTGCGGTACCGGATTCCGCTGCCCACAGCGTGAGACATGTAATTGAAACTGCAGTTCGGCGTGGTGAAATTCCGACAACTGCTGCTGTTCGGCTGGGAATACCTGAAAAAACTGCGGGGGATATCACCGGCGGTGGCAAAGACATTGCCCATGTCATGGAACACTACGGCGCTGATATTGTCGCCCGCCAGAGGCAGAGGCAAAGGTGGTGTGCGCAGCTCCAGATTATTTAGAAAGAGGGCCTCTCCTCCCACCGGAAACCCGGTTTGCAAGTCACGGGGGCCGGCCTGATTGATGCCGAAGCCGCGCGAAGAATTGCTGCCTCCAGCAAAGAACCGTTCCGGCAAGGGGATAAAGTCGGTGGAGCTGAACGGCTCTTCCACTCCTGCGCGGGTGGAACGCGCAAAGACCCAGCGTTTCTTGTGAAAGAGGTAATAGCTCGAATTCTGGATCAAGAAACGGCTGAAGTTGGCCTGCGAACCGAAATACTTGGAAGCCGCCCCGGTGTCGAAGGTGGTGAAGGTCCCCTTGTGTGAATTCGTAGGATCGTCGCGAGTGTCGCGAATATAGGCAAAGGAGGGAATGCCTACCCGCACCGGCTGGGAAAACAAAGGGATAAGATTCGGATCAATCACGAGGCTGCCCGATGGAATGCTGACCCGGCGATAAGTAAACCGGTACAGCAGGGTCGTCGCTTTGTTCCAGATTTGCTTGATCTCAGCCGAACCTTCCAGCCGTTTTGCCTCAAACGTGCGGACATCAAAAGTATCGTCGTAAAAGGCGGTGAAATTTAGAGTCAGGTTTTTGAAATCAAACCAGCGCGGCTGTTCATAACTGACCAAAACGCGTTTTTGAAGATTGCCGTAGCGTGTCCTTAGAGTAATGGTGTGATCGCGCCCTCGGAAATTCAGGCGCGTCACGTCAAACGAAACGCGGGCGCTGGCCCCGGTTGCGCCCTGCGGGCTAAATCTTCCGAAAGGCTGGCCGGTTGCCACTTCGAATCCAAGTCCATAGTTGAAAGTGTACCGGCGGGCCTCCGCAAGTTCGAAATTGATGTTCTTGTGAGTGTCCTCACCATCCGGATTTTGCACGGCCATATTCACGGAATTGAAAATTCCCAAATCGTAAAGACGGCGTTGCGTTTCCAGCATTGAGTCCTGGCTGAGAGGATCGCCCCCATGGACCGCCATCTCGCGTTCTACCACGAACGGCTTGGTATGTTGCAACCCCGAAGTCAGTATCTTGTCGACGAATATCTGCTGGCCTTCCGTAATCCTGTAGGTCAGGTCCATCTTGTTTGGGACACCCGGCTCCGGTTGGGCGAAAGATTCAAAGCGCACATTCGGAAATCCCTGGTTGAAGTAATGATTGGTCACCTGGGTCTGGTCCGCGATCACGTTGGGTTCCGAATACGGCTGGCCGTGAGTGGTGGAGATCAAATCCCTGATCTGGGCCTCCGAGACAGCCTTATTCCCCTCGATGGTCAGCTTGCCCACGGTGGTCTGCGGGCCTTCATCAATATGTATCGCGACTCTAATGTGTCCCTTCTTTCCCAGATAGTTGTCCTGGGCCTGGGAAGTGACTTTTGCCTGGAGGAATCCATTGTCGCGATACAGGTTCTCAATGGATTGCACGTCCCGTGCCAGCATGGATTGGCTGAACAAACCATAAAGAAGCAGGCCTCCGGCGCGCTGTGTTCCCATGCGTTCCCGCAATGTATCCCGGTCAAAATACCGGTTGCCCTCCAGGACAAGCTCCACCAGTTTGTGGCGCTCTTTCGTTTGTATATCGAAAATCACCGTGCGCCGCTCAAGAGAGGACTCGTGCTTCTCGGTCACCTCAACCTGGGCGTCAAAGTAGCCCTTGCTCTGAAGATAGTCGCGCAGATTCCGGGTTCCTTCATTCAGCAGATCGTCATCTAAGGCGTTCTCCTCATAAATCGGCACATATTTCTTGATTACGCTTTTGCGCAGGCTTGCTCCCTCTACTCTAACGCTGATCACGGGCCCCTGGACGATATCAAAGGTGTATTCCAGCGTATTGTTCTCCGGATGGTAAATGCGCTGCTTAACGGACAACTCGGCTAACAGCCTGTCCTGCTTCTGGTACTTCTTGCGCAGCCGCTGAAGAGCGTGGGCCAGACTGTTGGAGCTCACTCGGTCGCCCGCATCGATGCCGGCAATTCTGCGGACCTCCTGGTCGGGATAACCTGGCGATCCGGTTACATTTACCTTGCCAACGCGTGCAGCCCTCCCTTTTTCCACCCGAAACGAGACCTTCACTTGCTGGTTAGGGGCATCCCATACATAGGAGGGCTGAATCCTGGCCGTGTAATAGCCGTTCTCCTGCAGCACGCGCTGCATGCCCTGGATGGCGGTCTGGATTTTTTCCTGGTTTAGCTGTTCTCCCAGGCCAAGTTTGCCGGCATCCACGAGTTGGATGGCCGTGGGCGGATTAGGCGCACCGTCCACGCTGATGGATCCAAAAAAGTAATTCTCCCGGGCATCAAAGACCAGCGCCACTTCTCCCTTGGGATTGCGCTGGGCCTCCACTTGAATGCTGGAAAAGCGCCCGGTATTGTAAAGGGCCTGGACACTCGCTCGCACCTTGTATTTGTCTAGAGGCTGATGGACTTTCTGGCTGATCAGGGGCTGCAGCCACTCTGGATGCTCGGCATTCGGAACCCTGATCTGAATGTCCGCAACTGTTGCTCCCTCAAGACTATTCAGGCCATTGGAGAGCAGCGCTTGGGGACCCTCAGGAGCGGCCACCTGCTGCTGCGCCGAAGGAACAGGAGCCGATTGCTGTGCAGGCGCAGGTACGCCGGAGGCAAGCCCCCAAAGCAAGAGCGCCAGATTCACTGGCCGCAGACGCAGCAATATCTCCCCTTTTTGTGATGACGGTCTGTTCTTATTCGATGGCCGCAGCTCACGCCTCTGTTGCACCCGGATTCGCGCCGAACAGTCCCTTCCCGGGAAAACAGGACCAGAGGATGCCCCGCCCTTCGCGTTCTTTACGAAGGGTGGAAAGGAGCTGCCTGGACACGGCCCACACCTATAATAAATTCAGAGTGACATTCAGTGACATTTGAGGACCGTTATTCCCGGCAAATCCTGTTTCCCGGGATTAAACCCGAAGGGCAAAGGAAACTCTCCGCCGCCCATGTGGCTATTGTAGGCTGCGGGGCCACCGGCTCCTGCGTTGCCGGACTGCTGGGAAGGGCCGGCATAGGACATCTGTGCATCATTGACCGGGACTACGTGGAGCCCAGCAATCTTCAGCGCCAGGTACTCTTTGACGAAAACGATGCCGCCGAATCGCTGCCTAAGGCCATCGCCGCGTCCCGCAAGATTTCCGCATTCAACTCCACCATCCGCGTGCAGCCGGAAGTAGCCGACCTGACTCCTCAAAACGTTGATGCATTGCTGGGCGAAGCCGATCTGGTGCTGGATGCCACCGATAACTTCGAAACCCGCTATCTCGTCAACGATTTCGCGGTCAAGCAAGGCAAACCCTGGATCTACGCAGCGGCGGTTGCGGCTTATGCTGTCACCATGAATGTGCTGCCGGGAGAAACAGCGTGCCTTTCCTGCATTTTCCCAGCCCCGCCGCAGGGCACAGTGGAAACATGTGACACGGCCGGAATCCTGAACAGCGCGGCCAGCCTGGTTGCTTCAATCCAGGCAACTGAGGCGCTGAAACTTCTGGTTGGAAGCCAGGAGAAGCTGCGGCGCACATTGCTTTCCTTTGACCTCTGGAGCAACGACCGGGCAGAAATCGCCGCTAGCCATCCTCGTCCCGATTGCCTGACATGCGGGAAGCACGAGTTTAGTTACCTTGCAGGGAAAGGCCGGGCTCAGATTACCCTTTGCGGCAGGAATTCCGTCCAGATCCACGAACGCCATCGCCCCGTCGACTTCACCGAAATGAGCGCGCGGCTTCAACCTCATGGCAAGGTGAAACACAATGATTTTGTCCTGAAATTCTGGCGTGACCCTTATGAGCTGACTCTTTTCCCCGATGGACGCGCCATTATCAAGGGAACGATCGATACGGCCATCGCCCGAAGCCTGTATGCGCGATTTGTAGGGAGCTAGCAGAATCCGCTGATCAGTTCATGGGGTGGATCGAAAAGAATCTACGTGGTTTGGGGAATTCAGCCAGTTAAGCCGACATACCCATGGCACCAAAGGCATTTTGAGAATCCGTT
>DATMMY010000238.1:0-14499 GCA_035569515.1 Candidatus Solibacter sp.
CTTGAAAGATCCCAGAAACATCCAGTGGAGCTTTTCCGTGGAGCGCGACCTGGGATGGCAAACGACAGCTCGGGCGACCTACACCGGCTCGCATACCACGCAACTCGTATACAGCCCCGATCTCAACCAGGTAGCGCCCAACACCGTTGGCTATGCCGCACTTACGGCTACGCCCGCGCTTCGCCAGGCAAATCTGCGGTTTCCAAATTTCAACGAGGTCCTGACCCGCGATAACGGTCCCAGCGCCAAATACGAGGGACTCACTCTGGAGCTTTCCCGCAGGTTCGCTCGCGGCATAGGCTTCCAGAACTCTTACACCCTGGCGTACAACCGCTCCAATGCCCTTGGCTCGGCCCCCAGCAGCTTGATCGCCCAGGGCAGCGGCGGCGAAAATGGCCCGAACACCCAGAACTTTTTCAACATCAATGCCGACTATGGCGACGTGATCTACACGCGCCGCCATCGCTTCGTCAACACCCTCTTCTATGATCTGCCCTTTGGGCGCGGACGTCAGTTCGCCTCCAACGCGAACGGGATTGTCAATGCCATCATTGGTGGCTGGGGCGTCACTGGGATCACCCTCCTACAGTCGGGCCCTTTCCTGACTCCAACTTTCAGGGGCGCGGACCCTTCAGGAACCAACCCCACTCAACGCAGCGCCGGGCCATTCCAGCGCCCGGATTGCGTTGCTGGAGTCGATCCCAACCTTTCCAACCCATCCATTAATCAGTATTTCAATAAGGCAGCCTTCGCGATACCGGGAAACAATATTGGCCGTTTCGGCACTTGCGGCGTTGGCGGCCTGCATGGCCCGGGCACTGTAACTTTTTCTACAACCGTTGGCAAGCAGGTCAAACTCAGCGAGCGTATGGCGCTGCGCTATGAGGCCGCTTTCGCTAACCTCTTCAATCACCTGAACCCCGACGTTCCGAACACTCAAGTCTCGAATGCCTCCTTCGGAAAGATTACGGCCGTACAGTCGGGTGAGGAAGCGGGGCCTCGCAGTATCCAAATGAGTCTGAGGCTCACATTCTGATAGACTCTGGGGCCGGTGCAAATCCGGCCCCGGTGGTCTTACTCAATGATGCAACCGAAGGAAGTGAAAACCTACCACGGAGGCACTGAGACACTGAGAAAACCAATGTCAGTTTCACCGCGGAGACGCGGAGAAGAACCTTGGAATGTGTGAGCGACCTTCGGCTCCGTCGAATGCGCCGGATTCAGATAGTAGAGAAGAGCTGAGTAGGAGTCGTGCGTCCTGAGGCTTTTGGAGAATCCTTTTACATCGATCACCTGTCATGAAAAAACTTGCTTTGGCCTTTTTCGTTTTCTTTCTCGCTCTTCTCAACCTGGCGCAGGGTGAGGAGCGCAAAGCTCATCCGGTCATTCTGATCTCGATTGACGGATTGCGGCCTGATTTTGTTCTTAACGCCGATCACTACGGACTGAAAATTCCCAATCTGCGTCTGCTGGTACAACGCGGGAGTTTTGCCAGTGGCGTACATGGTGTGCTCCCTACGGTCACCTATCCCAGCCACACGACCCTGGTGACCGGCGTATCACCGGCCCGCCATGGCATTGAGGCGAACACCACCTTCGATCCTTTGAACCGGAACTTTGAAGGCTGGTACTGGTATGCCGAAGATATAAAAGTCCCAACGCTGTGGGACTCCGCCGCCGATGCCGGGCTTTCGGTAGCGAACATACACTGGCCTGTCACGGTGGGGGCGCGCATTACCTACAACCTGCCGCAGATTTGGCGGGCCGGCACTGCTGATGATCGCAAGCTGTTGCGGTCACTCTCGACGCCGGGCCTGTTGTCATCGCTGGAGCGTGAGCTGGGCGCCTATGCGGATGGCCAAAGCGAAAGCATTGAGAGCGACGAAAATCGCGGAGTGTTTGCCGTCCGGCTGATTCAGGAGAAAAGGCCGGACCTGACCCTGGCCTATTTCACCGCGCTGGACCACACGGAGCACGAGACCGGTCCATTCAGCCAGCAAAGCGCCAGCGTGCTGGAGAGGATTGATGCAATTGTCGGCAGGCTTACGCAGGCTGCGCAAGAGACATTCAAAGGGCAGGCAATCATAGCTGTGGTGTCGGACCACGGCTTTATCGAGACCAGGCATCAGCTCAATCTGATTGGCGCGTTCCGCGATGCTGGATTGTTCAAATTCGATTCCCAGAATAAAGATCAAGTGAGTTCGTGGGACGCTACCGTCTGGCCTTCAGGCGGATCAGCCGCAATCGTGCACCGTGATCCTGCCAACCAGGAAATCTTGAACAAGGTCAAAACTTTATTGAACGGACTTGCCGCCGATCCTACCAATGGTATTGACCAGATTCTTGATCAGCAGGAGATCCGCAAGCAGGGTGGATTCTCAACGGCGTCCTTCGTGGTTTCTCTGCGACCTGGATACAAGTTTGCCCGTGGATGGTCAGGGCCGCTGGTCTCTGAAACGCCGACTACCGGCATGCATGGCTATGTGCCTTCACAGCCGGAAATGCTCTCCGTATTTTTTGTGGCGGGACCCGGAATAGCCGCGGGCACGTCAATTGGGGAAATTGATATGCGGGACATCGCTCCCACACTCGCCCATCTGTTGGGAATAACCCTGAGTAGTGCCGAAGGAAAAACGCTGTTCTAGTTCAAATTCGAAACTGCATAGCAGGCGGCCAGCGGCGCGTCGTCCAACTTCGTGAATCTGCGCCGATGGAAGACCTGCTCCAAGCCTTTGATTTCTAACCATTTTCTAGCTGCCCAGCCTCTCGCGCTTTCGGTTCCTAGGTTCCGAATTCAGGACAAATAGAGCTTCATCGCGAGTTTGGGAATTTGCGTTCTATCGTGGATTAGGTCTTGTCTTTCAATATTTGTGTTATTAATGGAAGATGCAAGAAGGGTTTCTGTCCTCTTTCCCGTTCTTAAGAACCAGGAAACCGTAAATTGATCTGGCCTAGTTTCTCTACTAAGCTTCAGGCCAAGAAAAATGGTAGAGCACCGCATTTTTATTTAGTCGGAGATCGTTATGCCTCCGTTTCCAAATCTGCCTGCCAACGTGGGACGCGCCCTTGACCACTACGTTGTGCCTGCGATATTGGCATGGTTCCTTGTCCGGTGGTTCAGACTTGTGCCGGATGACGACACACACAAGAAGGCTTTCAAGGCCATCAGGATGGGCCTTTCAGCCGGTGTGCTTGGCGCTTCCGCTGTCCTCTTAGCATTCTCGCGCTTCGGTCTGAATGACGAAGCGGACATCTCTCGAAATGGAGCGATTTTCTCGGTGATTGCAGGAGCTATTGCCGGAGCTATTTCGCGATTTGTGCCTGCAAGGTTGACTGGCAATTCCCAGGATGAGTTAAAAGGAAGGGCCATGCTGCGATGCTGTATAGTCTTCCTGGCCTACACAGGTGGACTGTCGGCATTTTTTCTTTACTATTCGTATTCCCACGCAGTGCACCAGTCGATTTTGTGGGCTTCGGTCGCACTCGCGATTGCTTTCCAGATCGTTGCCCCCTTAGGAGATTAGCTATGAAATGGCTATTGGCCTTCGCCTTTGTACTGTGCCCCCTTGCGATCTTCGCGCAGTCCGAAAAGACATGCTCCATAAAGACATGCTCCATATCGGAGCCCTGCCGTCCTGGCGAGACCGTGAGCATCAAGAGCGAGTCCTTCACCAGCGAAGCGGCGATCAAAGCGGAGGTGACTCTTTCCCCGGCCAGGCCTGGGAGTGACAGTCAAAAAACAACAATCGCTTCAATGGACACTGAGAAGCACACCGTTTGCTTGGTGATTCCAAAAGGGACTCCCGACGGAACGTACATCGTCCACATCTCCGCCAACACTCAGCCGCCAGCTCAATCGGGTGAGATTCAGAACCTGGATCCGAACCAAATCACTGTGCTGACCCCTTATATTTCTGCGGTCTCTCCAAGAGCAGCCTTCAGTACTCCCAACAACACAAATCAGGTGACCGTCCTGGGCGCAGGTTTTTTGAAAGGCAAGAATATCAAGGATGTCGATAGGATCAAGGAAGCGGAGAAGCTTACGCTTCGCTTTGTTGACTCATCGACCCCGAATCATCCTTGCGGTGGAGAAATCGCGAAGGATTGTTACACTCTTAAGATCAAAAGCGACAACGAGGTAACCCTTGAATTCAGGGAGCTTGACGCAAGCCAGCCATATTACAAAGGCCCACGAGCGTTTGTTATCGATGTAGACGGAGTCGAAACAAAGCCGGCGTCTCTTACCCTTGTCCCGGTATCGCGAGACGTTCCAACGACGGTGGCCGTCGTCGGTCTCTTGTTGGTGATCGTAGTGATCTTTCTCGTAATTAGAAGCGGCGCGGCAGCTATCCGGCAGAAGTTCGGTTCTAAGACGTATTTGCTCCAGGCGCTGTTCCTCGACGTCCAAACCAACAGCTATAGCCTTTCGAAGTGTCAATTCTATGCATGGACGGCCGCCGCGGTGTTTGGTTATCTCTTCCTTGCAGTATGCAAAAGTGTCGTTCAGGGGAGCGCAACTTTTCCAGACATTCCTTCTGGGCTGCCAGGCATCCTGCTGGCCAGCGCTGGAACGGCTGTATTGTCAACGGGAATCGCGAACGCCAAGGGAGACAAGGGCGCCGGTGACCCTCAGCCAAGCCTCTCGGATTTCATAACGACAGGCGGACTCGTAGCTGCAGACCGCCTGCAGTTTGCCGTCTGGACCATCATCGGCATCGCAACCTTCCTCGGCATCATCTTTCAGAGTGACCCAAGCAGCATTAATGATCTGCCCAGCATTCCTTCCGGATTCATGCAACTGATGGGCATCAGCGCCGGTGGCTACCTGGCGGGGAAACTGGCGCGTCAAGCGGGGCCAACATTGACCGGCATAGCCTCTTCCGGGACTCCCACCAAGATTAAGGTTCAACTCACAGGTTCCGCCCTGTCGAAAGCAGCGTCCTTCAGTATCGACGACAAACCCATCTTCCCCGACCAGATCCTCGGACGAGATGATCAGCCCGCCGTTCCCGAGATCGTGGAACAGGATCCGACAATTAGCGATTCCTCGTTCGCCCGAGTTCTCAGGTTTTCCGTATTAAATCCGCCGAAAGAATGGTTCGGAGGGCCCCACAAATTTACGATTACGAACCCAGATGCCCAGCGGGCCGTGATCAATTACCAGATTTTCTGGATCGATAACATTACCATCAGTGCTGCCACGCGCACCCTGACTCTGACCGGAGCATGTCTGGACGGAAATCTGAAGGTTAAGTACGGGCCAGCACCCGGTGCACCGGCAACGGACGCTACGCCGCAACCAAATCAGGCAAGCACAACCACCTATGTCTACGACGTTCCGAATGTGACAGCAGCAGGGACCAATGTTGCTGTCTCTGTCACGGACAATGTTGGCATGAAGTTCGAAAAGACTGTTACCGTCACCTAACGCCTAACGTTCAAGTCAGCTTCGGCATCAGTGGATGGATGTAGGAGAATCGTTCTCAACCTCGGCCTTGGTGCGGAGAAATTCCTCGCTCCACGGCTTCCCCAAACGCTCGGCACATTCATCTATGGTGTTCCCGACACTGAAGCAGTGGTAGCAGGGCTGGCCTTCATTGCTGGGAAATTTGCCGCACTGCGGACACGGTTCAAACGGCCCAGTCTCAGCGCTACGGTGCTCTTCGCAAAGCTGATGTTCGCAAATAATACACATACGCCCTCCAAATTCCGTTGAGTCACGAGCTTTACCACAGATTAAACAAGGATAGGCAGCGCGGCGAGCAACTACGAAACTATACGCGGAGATTCCTCCGCGCACATAGACGGGCGGGAAAATCGCCAGAATGGGTTCGCCCCGATGCCTAACTGAGCGTATCCTGAAAATCGTATTTCAATTCCCTCACATGGGAGGAACCATGAGATCCGTACCCTACGTTCTGTTTGTGATTACACTGTTGTCGATGTCGCTTCAGGCAGCCGGTCCTGCTCAACAGACTAAGACGGCCAAGACCAAACACGGCCAAACAACTCACGCCGCTCAGCCGTTCCGCATCTTCAACCCCGATACCATGGCCAAACCGGCGGCAGGATATTCCCAAGTGGCTGAAGTCACTGACGGGAAGATTGTGTACATCGCCGGACAGGTCGCGCTCGATAGGTCAGGGAACCTGGTGGGCAAGGACGATTTCCGCGCACAGGCGCAGCAGGTCTTCGAAAACCTGAATGCGGCCGTGGAAGCTGCCGGCGGTGATTTCAACAGTGTGATCAAGCTGAACTACTACTGCTCGGAGAACGTTGACCCTGCGCAGCTTCCGGTGGTGCGGGAGATCCGCGACAAGTACGTCAACACGGCCAATCCGCCAACGAGCACCTTCGTAGTGGTGAAAAGGCTGGTGCGGCAGGAGTGGCTCATTGAAGTGGAGGCCGTGGCAGTAGTGAAAAAGTAAGGCCTCTCTGGAAACCGGAGCGGCTTCAGAATTGGTGCGGCATGACGGTCTTTTTTACACCAGGCCCGCAGATAAGGTCGTTCACCACGAAATTATTACCTCAGTGGCCTGAATACCTGGATTCATTTTTGCGGCACGGCTGAACAGTTTTCAGAAGAAGTCTTGTCTTCATCTGGACACACCATTTCTTGAAATGCCAAAAGCATCGACTCGAACTGCAAGAGTCTCTTACCGTCGCTTTGCCGTCTTCCTGAATGCTCGCTTCTGATCCAGAGCGCCATGGAATACGTGCAAGATATCTGTTCCATGGCGTGTCTTGCGATAGTAGATGAGATATTTTCCTGCCGGAAAGCACTTTACGCCGGCGGCGATATGCTCGGAAGGGCTGCCAGCATCGGGGTATTCCCCCAACAACCAGAAGCGATCAATAATGCCGTCAACCAGCCGGTCTGCAACCTTAAGACCGGCGCGTTTTGCCCAATAAAGAAAGATCGCGTCGAGGTCTTGGTTGGCGTCTTTGCTTACGCGATAGCGCATTATTGGCCAGAGGCGTTTTGCGCCAGGCGCTTACGCCCTCTCGCCTTCACTTCATCCGCCAGCTTCTTCAGCCCTTCTTGTCCCTCATATTCTTTGTATTCATCCGCTTCAACTGATTCGACGCTTGCCAGGACACGCTGCCGAATGCCATCGAGTTGCTGCTCTGTCAAGTCAGTAAGAATGTCTTCGGCAGTAGGCTTTGCCAGCCGTATTGCACGCGCGTCCTCATCCTCCATCCGCCGCAATGCTTCCCGCACGACCTCGCTCGCGTTGTTGTATCTCCCGCTCTGCACTTTCTTGCGAACATAGCCAACAAGACGATCTGTAATAGACACATTCATTTGATCCATTGACTAATACCTCCGCGCTGGATGCTTTATCATCCACCCTACCTCTAATTCCATGACATGTCAATCTTTGACATCACATATATGGAAAAGTTCTCTATTACTTGACGGTTTCTCGTGTAGCTCAAGTGTAGCGGAGCAGTTCCCTTCGGCTCGCGGGTTCACCTCTAGGACAAGCTCTTCGCTGCCGCTCAGAATGACACTCATCCACGCACTGCATCCGGTGTTTTCGCCCATAGGTCCAGCTCAAAACGTCTTGTGGTATTTGCCATCCACTCCGAAACCGCCGTTCTGGTCGCGGATGCCGCTTACCGACCACCGCGGATTCAGCCTGTATTCGAGTTGAACGGCCTGGTGTTGGGTGGCGGTCACATCGGTGGCAAAGGTCACAAACAGGTTGCTGGTGACGCGCTGTTGAATAGCGATCCTGGCTCCGGGGTTCTGCTGGCCGCTGCCCAGCACTGGATCAATCGACAAGTGTGATATCCCGACAAATTTCTCTACCCGGCCGCTCACCGCGCCGCTCAAGCCGGAGGCCAGCACCGACTGCGCTCCCAGGTTCCCAGGCGATGCGGCGGCCGCTTCGGTTGTCTTTCCAAAGGCCAGCAGGTTGATGATATCCACCGGCGGCAAGGCCGGATCGGAGCTGTAGCTGGTTTGCAGATGCTCTACCGGGCCCTGCAAGTTCAGGGCGATGTTGTACTGGTCAACCGTGGTGTTGATCCGCAAGTTGACTACCGGCTCGGTGCGGATGGGATTCAGGAAATCAATAGTTCCCTGTTGGATGACATACCGGTTCCCGGCCACAAACAACTCACCGCCGGTCAGGTTCGTACGGCCAAGGATCACCGGATCAGCCGCAGTGCCTACCACTCTCAGGTTGGCGCTGCCCTGTATGCTGACTTTGCTGCTCACCAGGTTCATCTGCGATGTGGATTGCACCGATATATCCAGCCGCATGGTCTCGGTGATCCCCTCGGAGGCAGGTGGCGATGATTCTCCGGAGAGCTGGTTGATAAACGAGGCCATGTCAAAGTCCGGAGTAAAAGAAATTTTTTCAAGGCGCACCTGTCCGGTTACCAGCGAGGCATCAGTTGTTCCGGTCAACGCAAGGTTCGAGGCCACCACCGCTCGCACGCCATCGGGATAACGGATGCGGACATTATTGGCTGCCAGGGCAAGATTAAACTGAATCGCAGGATGATACGCTACTCCGCCTTTTGCCGTTATCGTACCGCCACCGACCTGCGCTTGGAAGCTGGTTACCTCCAAGCGGTCTTTGGTGACGGTGAACAATCCATTCGCACCGTCCAATCCAAACGGGGCGGTGGTGGTGTGGAGGTTGGCGTTCACCAGCTGGACCTGTCCTTGAATGTTGGACCCAACGCCATAGCGTTGCGAGTTGATATCGAACTTGACTTGTCCGCTGGTCAGCAGGTCCGGCTGCAGCATTTGCACGATGCGCAAGTCGGCCGTTCCTTCAACCAGAAGCGACACATCCTTGGGGCTGGCCACCGGCACACTGCCTTGCAAGCGGATGTCCGTGCCCGTTCCTTGAATCGTGGTCGGTTGCAGCGTTGCTACGCCATTCTGATAATCCAGATGGATAGGCTTGGCTGCGGCAAACTGCAGTTCTTTATAGTTGGCAGTCAGAATCGGGACCTCAACATGGGCCTCAAACCTGGCCTTGTCTTGCAATGGTCCCCGGAGGCTGGCGTGCAGCTCGGTCTGGCCGCCTACGGTAGCTGCCTGGGCTGGAGCATACATGGCCAGCAAAGGTTGAAATGCAATGCGTCCCGTGTCTAAATGGACGTCGGCGTTATACGGAGCATCAATCCCCACGGTTCCATTGGCTTTCACGTAGGTTTCAACCACCTGAGAATTCAAATTGATAGTGGCCACATGATTTTGTACGTTCGTGGTCAAAGCCAGGCCGCGAATGGTCTGATTCTGCACGTGAAGCTGGGGAATTTCCAGAGTGGCTGTAAGTGCCGGAGACTTGAGCGTCCCGTTGCCGCTCACATTGAGGTTCACTCCGCCATTGACTTGCATGTTGCGGGCCTGTACCGCCTGAAATTTTTCCAGCCGGAGATTCGTGGCATGGATTTGAGCCTCATAGGCTTCAGTCTTCGGATGGTAGACAACATTGGCCTGCGTTGTTCCTGCCGCCAGCTTGAGCAGCAAGTTGGTATCGATAGAGTCGCCGGTCCCCTGAAACTTTATATTCAGCGCCTGAATGGATTCGCCCGATATTTTGCCATTTGCGAGAGATATATTGCCCTGGCCCACCGGGTTGAGCTGCGAGCCGTGTAGTGACACGTTGGCCGAAAGCGTTCCCGATGCCGGGAACGTCTGATTGGCAAGCCGCTCCAGGTCTGCCAGCGAAAGCTGCGCTGCGGACACCTGAACGGTAATGGGACTGGAAGGCGTGTAGGCCCAGTTGTTCAACCCGCTTTCCAGGTTGAAAGTGATGTGTCCCTGAGGGAGGGCCTCCAGATCGCCATTGGTAAGGCTGGCCATGGAAGGATTAGCGGTGACGTTGGTTCGCAGCACCCTCCACGAGCTTCCCTTTACCTTCAGGTTGTTGGCTGTGAGCTGTCCTCGAATCTCTGGCTTGCTGGTGGATCCGCTGACTGCTCCGGCAAAAATCGCCGTTCCGTAGAGCCCCAGCGCTTGCGGCGGCTGGCCCGGCGCTGGCGTGCCGAAGCTAGCAGCCAACAGTTCCAGTTCATGCAGGTTGTTGGATTGCATCCGCACCTGAAGCTGCGTGCGGTCACTCACCTTACCGTCCAAGGTGAGCGAAGTCTGCGGAGTCCGCAGGTAGCTCTGGTTCAATGCAACCGTTTTGCTAGCGGCCGCATAGTCAGCATGAATCGCGCCGTTCAACGGAGTGGACGACGACTTTGGCCCAAGGGCCGCTTGAATGGTGGCATCGCTGTGCGCGACCAGGTTGTTCAGGGTCTTGGCCCAGGTGGCGCTGGCATCGGCGCTGATCTTGCCGCTGACCTCAGCCTGCGCCAAGGAACGGTTTCGTGAAGCGGATTTAATAGCGTCTTTAATCGCACTAATGGAAACGTCTTTGAGCGAGGCCTGTAATCTCGCTTGAGATGCACCACTCAGATCTCGGATGGCCAACCTGCCGTTCAAGCTCCCGCCCAGCAGGCGCGCATGGAGATCTCGCACATCGGCATTGCCTCCGGCCAGCTTGTACCGTGCGCCCAGGTCTTGAATTGCGCCACGGAAGCTGGGAGTGTTGAGTACGAGGCTCCGGCTGCTGACCTCGCCGATAAGGGAGACCGTCTCCAGCACAGGACGATTGGGGTTCGCCTGATAGCTCAACGATCCATTCAGGCGCACGGTGCCGGTGGGCAGCGTGGGATCTTTCAGTATCCGCTTAAAGTCATCGGCCACCAGCACAGCATCGTAGCTGGCCTGAGCGTGCATGTTGGGGTCGCTATAGTTCTCCGCAGAAACTTTCAACGTTACCTGAGAGCCGCCGGTGGCAAGCACCAGCCGGTCAAGATCAAAACGGGTGGAGGTGATGTTAAAGTGCGCCTGCAGATCGTGAACCATGGGCGCATAAGAGCCATACTGAATCCGGCCTTGCCTGTAGGCCAGGTCGCCGTAATAGCGGCTCTGGAAGTTATCAAAATTGGTGTTGACGTTGAGGTCGTGCAGTTCGGCATCTAACAGGCTCTTCTTGTCGTTGTAATAAATCTCGCCGTGAGCCAAAACGAACTTCTGGATGGCCAGGTCAAAAATGCTGGTCTGGCTGGTGCTCTTCCTTTGGGGCTTCGGGAGGTTATTCTCTCCGGCTTTGTTCACGTAGAAGCGCACCACAGGATGATCAATCTCAACATTCTGCAGGCGCCACGTGCGGCGGAAGATGGAGAGAATCGTGATCCCGGCACTGAGGCGGTCGGTTTGCAGCAAAGGCTTGTCGGGGTCGGCTTCAGTGCCATGTACCTTCACGTTGTAGAGGTCCACACTGAGCGTGGAGATATGCACATCAAAATCCCGCACCTCGATTTTTGCGCCTGTGGATTCGGCGATGGCGTTCTCCACCTTCGCCAAAACGAAATGGCGAAACGACTGGTTGTGCTCCAGCAGCAGGACGCCGGTAATGACAGCAGCAGTCACCAGGACGACGATTCCCGCAGCGCTCCAGAGAATGACCTTTCTCCACCTGCCGTATTTCCACTTCATGTTCTTCGACTCTGCGTCTTTCGAGTTTGCGTTGTTCAAATTTACGTTGTTCGAATTCACAGGAGCCCCACTTCAAAACGCCTGACCTAAGGTGATGAAAAACTGTGTCGAATTAATCCCGGCAATCGGGTTCAGGTTATGGCCAATATCGAACCGCACCGGCCCTACCGGAGTCTTGTATCGGAACCCAAATCCCAGAGTGTTGGTGTAATTGGAGAAAAAGTTGCCGAAGCCAATGCTGCTGTAGACATTGCCTCCGTCGTAAAAAACTGCGCCGCCCAATCCGCTTCCAATCAGCGGAAGATCAACCGGGATGGGGAAGCGCACCTCAGAGTTCAGAATCACCAACTGGGAACCGCCCACCGGCACGCGGATGTTCGAACAAGTGGCGGCATCGGCAGGATTGCTGCACACCGCCACCGTCCTTTGCGGCCCTGCGCCGTACAGGGGAAAGCCTCTCAATGTGCTGCCGCCCCCGGAGAAAAACCGCTCGCTCAGCGGTACATGGCTTCCCGCAAATGCCTGCTCGATCCCCAGGCGAATGCTATTGGCCCAGGTAATCTTGCTGCCAAGGGAGTGGTAATAGGCGGTTTGTCCCAGCGCTCTGCCAAAGTTGGTATTGGAACCCAGCGCACTGGGATTTATGGCCAGATCCAAGCTCTCGTAAATACCGCGATGCGCGTCCAGAGCATTGTCCCGGGTGTCGCGGATGTATGAAGCAGAAATTGTGGACAGCCGCTCATTGCGGTCCGCAGGCGTGACCAGGTCAGGAATCAGGAGATTCGACAGTTGGGTGCGGCGCAGGGAGTAACGCAGGAAGAGCGTCTTGGTCTTCTTAGTATTCAGAGGTCTCTGGAACTGCAGTCCCGCCTGGGCTATCCTCGCGGTAAAAATTGGATTTTCGCTGGTGCGCTCTCCGAAAAGGACGAGGCTCGAACTCCAAATGCTGTTCCAGAAGGAAGGGCTCGACCAACTGGCCGAGGCCCGCTGATCCAGCCGTGCGCCGAATATCAACAGCGTGACCGTTTCCGCGCGGCCTCGGAAGTTAAAGCGGCTGTATTCGATGGAGCCCCTGGGCCCATAAAACGTTGCCTGGCTGGTCCTGAATGACGACGGCAGCCCCACTGGAGGCAGGTTCGGCAACGCGATGGTGCCGCCGGGAATCGATCCGCCGCGATTGAATGCTTCAAAACCGAAACCATAAGTAAGACCGTTCCGCTTGGCTTCGTGGAGTTTGATCAGCACCTCAGTGTCAGGGTCCTTGGTGATAGGCCGTTGCGGATCAACGCTGGCCCAGTCAAAGACTCCCAGGCTATAAAGCTGGCCTTCCGATTTGAGCATATCGGTCTCACGTAAAGGCCGGCCCACCGGAATCTTGGCATTGTGCGCAATGATCTCCGGACGAGTATGCCGCACGCCCAGCGTCTCCACCATCACGGTGCGGACTTGCGGGCCTTCATAGATCGTATAGACCACTTCAAGGTGATGAGGATTGTTTTTCAGCGGACGGCTGGTTGATTTGAAGCTGGCGGTAAGATAGCCATGGTCCAGATATGTGGCTATGATCTGGTCGCGGTCCTGGTCCAGCAGCTGGCCAGAATAAGGCTTGCCCGGTGTAAGGTTCAATCCTTTGGGAGCAAGCTCTGACTCCGCCATGGAGCTATTGCCTTCGATCTTGAGCGAATCTACAACATCCTGCACGCCTTCATTGACCTGGAAGATAATTTTCAGCTTGCCTTGATCGTTGACCACGTTAGGCGTGACGGTGGCCTGGCTATAGCCTGCGTTCTTGTAGATGCTCTCAAGGTTCTTGACGCTCTTGTGCAGGAGTTGCTGGCTGTATTTCCCGTGGGAGAAGAAACGTCCTTTAGCCACGGCCACATGGGAGAGAAGGGCATCACCGCCAAGATGGTGGTTCCCCTTAACATCAATGGAGGCTACCTTGCCCCTCTGGCCCTTTTCGATCTCATACACAATGCTTGTTCCGGAAGACTGCTTCGCGATACGGCTGTTCACCTTAGCATCAAAGAACCCCTTGGACTGGAAATAGGAAACCAGGTTGTTGGCGCCTTCCTGAACCAGGTCGGCATCCACGGTATTTTCCTGGTAGATCGGGATTACCTTTTTCCTGGTCCGCGCCGAGATGTGCGCGCCTTGCGTGCTGATGGAAATCTTTTGGCCCTGGGTGATCTGAAAGGTAACGTCTGCGCGGTTTGTGCCGGAATCGTAATTTGCGGAGATCAACTTGACCTGCCCCGCCAGGTAATGTTGCTTGGCCAATTCTCCCTGTAGATAAGTAGTCGCCGACTCCAGTTTCTTGAGCGAATATGTTTTGCCGGTATTCACGTAAGCGCCTCGCAGCCGCGCACCCAAGGAGTGCAAGCCGCGCTTGAGGCGCTTCGTCTCTTCCTCCGAGACGCCGGTAAGGACAATGGTCCCAAATTTGGCTCTTCGTTTCAGGTTGACGTGAAAGAGAACATTCACGATTCCATGTGTGGAATCAGTCTGTAACTCCGGCTCAATGGTTGCCTGGAAAAATCCCGAACGGTGGAAGAAATCGAGCAGAGCGGACTCCGCTTGTTCCACCCTTACGCCGGTGTAGGGCTCTTGATTGGGAAAGTTTGAGACCTGCAACAACCGGGTGTACGAGAAGGCCTTGGTGGCATCCCCAAAATCAAAGATCCCAAAGTAGTATCCCGGCTGGAGGACAAACAGGACTTGCAGCCCGTTGGCTTCAGGATGGACCTCAAGCTGAACGTCTTTGAACTGACCCGCCTGCTTCAACGCGGCAATGGTGGCATCAACTTTTTCCTTCGAGTACGGCTTGCCAACAGGCTGGACAATCAATTGCCGCAGCTGGCGCACGTTCAAGTCCGGACGCCCGGCAACGTCAACCGAAGAGACATTCTGCCCTTCATACGAGATGGTTGACGGCGTTAATTGCTGGGCTGGCAGGAGTTGAAGCGACAAGGCAAAAATAC
>DATMMY010000239.1:0-7054 GCA_035569515.1 Candidatus Solibacter sp.
CACTTTCCGGCCAATAGCAGAATGGTCCTGAAAATGAAATGACCAGATCCTGCAGGTCATTGCTTTTAGAAACTGTACGATCAGCAAGCGCAGTGGCGCGGACGGAAGACGCAGCCAGCAATGCCGCTCCCCCCTGCTTTAGTAGATCACGACGATTCATCCTTGTGGCTCCTTTGCGTTTTTAATTCGGATCAATTCGATCCAATCATGGCCTGTTCAATAGTGTTGCGATTCTCTATGCCTAGCTGTGCCCAAAGGTCGAAAATGCAGCCCAATAGTATGGGTGGATCCATCCGGCCGTCTTCCGAAAATCCCTGGCCGTGATTTGCAGCGCATCAGCCACCTCATGGCCGGAAAGAACTGACCTGTAAAACTGAATCATGAATTCAGTAGTCGCCATGGAGTCAACATTCCAGCGGCTAGCAACTACATTTGGCGCACCAGCATGAAGAAACTCGGTTACCAAACTGTCGGATTGCGCAGCTTCGCTTGGTTTTGCGGTTCCACACGCTGAAAATACCGCCAGTTTCAGGCCACTTAGGCTGTGGCTGGCGTTGTGTGCTGGATGCTTACGGCCTCCTGCGATACTTAAATTGCCGTCTGCCAGGAGCATGGCTGCGCCAGATCTGCCAAGTGTTGCGTGTCCGGCAAAGTGAAAAACGCTGCTTCTGGGGATTTCCCTTTCTATCGTGGAGCTCCGGGCCTTGCTTCCTGGCAAAACCGTCGGTTGGGAGAATTGCTGGGCGACCTCATTGGCCTCCGTCAACGCGCCAGGTGGTGGTTCAAGGGAGCCGCTTGAATCGGCGGGCGCAGCCACGATGAGAGCATGGTCTGCGGCGCCGATGGCCGGCCTGACGGCTGCGTGCTCTTGGGCAATTAGACCCGGTGACATGGTGATTGCATATTGCGCTCCCAGGTATGTCTCTGATGTGTTCATCAATGCCTCAAAAGGCAGAACATTCAATATCCCGTGTGGCTCAACAACGAGATGTCCTGCAGATGGCAGCCAGCGGCGCACAGGCCCGATCAACCATGAGTAAAGCGTTTGTGCATCGGAACGTAGAAGGGGCAAATTTGAATCTGGCCGTGAACATTCGGCGATGAAATTTTCAGCAGTGCGCTGAAGATCAGACAAGAGGACGGGCACAAAAACCGAATGAATCTGCTCTTGATCATGAACCCAGATAATCACACCATCCGGAAGCAATGCATAAGTCAGAATCTCTGTCTGGCCGGCTGGCTTCTCCTTGAGAGAAATTACACTTGCCGGCGATTCGACAGTGTGAAAGTCCCTGCTGGATTCGTGACGTTGCGATGGGCCGGGTTGGGCAGCCAGAAAATGTTCCCAGGTTTCAAGCGCTGCGGCCTGCCTTCCAGCGCGCAACAATGACTCGGACATTAGCGCGTAAGTCCGCTGTTGCTGATCGATCCAGGTGAGGCGCTCCTGCCACGTCGACAACGAACTAAGACCGTTGTCTGCAAGGTGAATGGCCGTCAGCAAGAATTGTTCTGCTGTTTGCCAGTCTCCCACCCTGATCTTCAGTTCCGCGAGCGTATTGTAGTACTGGGATTCAACATAGCGGTTGGAGAGCTGTTTTACTTCCGGCAAGTACGCCAGAAGAGTAGCAAATGAGTCTTTAGTGCCATTGCTTTCAAGCGATTGTGCCTTTGCCAGACCAATCTTTGCTTCCAGTTCACGCCATCGCACCGAAGAGGTTTGGGGCGAAGCAGAAAATAATTGTCCGGCCAGTGCGAACTGTTCCGCAGCTATCTTCGTTTCTCCGAGGTGCAGGGCTGCGTCCGCGAGATACGATCGCTCTACTGCTTGAACTACACGATTTGAGATGTTTGAAAAAAAGCCGACCGCCTCATAAGCAGCAGCAAATTGAACGTTCCAGTGGCCCAGGTGCTCCGCCATCAGCCGCAGCAGAGTATAGAAGCTATATCCTCGCATGGGAGGCAACGCACCATTCCAGTACCGCTCTAAGCCTTCACGGATCGTCGCCCAAGCCATGGACTCATTCCCAGCTTCCGATTCCAGAGTTGCCAGAATCATCAGCCCGCGCAGATAGAACCCTGAGTAATCGGATCTCTTGGCGAGCCGGCTGGCTTGTTGGGCGATCTCTTTGGCATCACCCAGGTTTCCCTGCATGTTAGAGCAGATCGCCTGTTCCAAAAGTGATTGAATTTCCAGCCACGTGTAGCCTCGCTGGCGTGCTGCACCGGCTAATGCCGACGCCATTGTTGTGCATTTGTTGGCCTGTGATTCGAGCTGCAACGCATAGACCTGCTCAAATCTCGCCGCCAGCGTCCCCGCTTGATTGTTGAGCCGCCGAAAAGCAACTATGGTTTGGGTCGCCTGTAAGTAAGCATCTTCATAATGAGCGGTACTGTTCGTGCTGGAGGTCTCACCAAGCAATTGCACCGCTTCATGAAAGCCCGGTCGGTCAGACGCTAGCAGCAGATCGGTAAGGAAATGGTCGGAATGTGACGATTCAAAATAACGAGCCAAAAGCCCCGCGAGTTGATAATTCTGATCTTGGAGATTGGCATGGAAGATATTCGGCAGGATTTTGCGTTCGGTGAGTTCGATATATTGTTCGGGGTCTAAGGTGGTCTTTTTCTCCACTGCGGTTTTGAATTCAGCCGGAGTCAAGTGGTCAGGCGCATCGCGGGCACTGTGGCGTTGTTGCCTGGTTCGAAGGTCGTTAAGGCGTTTCTGCGCCTCCTGTTTCCAACCCGCGTCGCCTTCAATGGTGAGCAACAGTTCCCAATCGACTATGGCGCTGCTGTAAAGAAAGAGGCGCTCATAGACGATAGCGCGATTGAACAGGGCTGCTGGGTCTTTGGGAAACAACCGCAGGGCATCGCCTAAGTATTGCAGGGCCGACTCATAATCTGCCGGCGTGTCGGTGGCCTCTGCCCGTTCAAAATGTGCCGTGGCAAGATCAACCAGGAGTTTCGAAGATTGAGGCTGAAGGCGCAATGCATGGCCCAGGGTCTCAATGGCAGGCTGGTAATCCCAGTTCAGCAAATCCGCTTCGGCCTTTTGCCGCAGGAGGCTGGGGTCATCGGGGTGTTGCTCAAGACCTCTTTTGATCGCGGTCTCGGCTTCAAGCAACGCCCCTGGACTGCTCATTTGCGACTGCTTTTGCCCCCGCTCCACGCGGATTGGACCGTATCCTGCGCCGGGAATGCGCAACTCTACAGTGCGCTGCTGAGCATAGGCCTGGGCAAGAAGGCGTTCGGTAGAGCCTGATCCCCGCCCCCCAAAGACGCCCAGGGCGACTCCCGCGATCAGGACCGCGGCCGCTGCCCCGTAAGCCCAAACCGGCAAACGCAAAGAACGGGAAGGCTTGCTCACAAACGGAATAGGTCTAACCATCTGCGGGCTACCGCCGCGGGCCTCGGACTGCAGGACTTGACGGCTGCGTGCAGCCATTTCAGCCGCAAGGCTCTTTTGTCTGGCCGGAGTGTTGGTTTGCAGGGCCTGTTGAAGCTTCAATTCAGGCGGGGCGCTGGCGCCAACAATTTCCAATGCCTCCCTTAGATGGGCCGAGCAGGAAGAACACATGGCAGCGTGCTCAAGATGGTCCAGAACTTCATCATTGGGTAGCAGTCCTGTGGCAACCTGGACCCAGACGTCAGGGCGGGGGCATTGGTCGCTTACCGCTGCCTCACCGCGCCGGTTGAATGGGTTGAGTTTCGCCATAATACCTCTATACCGATCCAGCGCCCGCGCGCATTCTGCGCACTGCGCAAGATGGCTCCTAACTGCTTGAAGCGAATGACTATCCACCCCTCCATCCTCCGGACGGAGTACCAGAAGAATCTCTTCCAGGGTCAGATGTGCATTCACTTCTCTCACCGTCTCTTCTCTCCTATCAATAATGACAAAACTGGCCCTATTCCTTCGCGCTTCCCACAATATGTTCCTTCAATTGGCGGGTAAGACGGAGAAGGCAGCTCTCGACGCCCTTCTCGCTAAGTTGTATTGCTGGAAGCTCCGCAATGGCTTTGGCGGTGAAGCCCTGGCGGTAGTACAGCAAGAAAACGAGCTTGTCCCGGTCCATTTCCGTAATCCGATGCACCAATTCTTCTATTTCCTGAAGAAGGATCTGGTCTTCCAGGGAGTTTTCCGTGGAAACCATCTGCAAAGCGGTGTCAAAATCGGTTTTGCTCAGCACCTGAGAGCCGCGCTTGGTTGCGTGCCGGACCTTGAAGTAGTCCATGGTGACGTTATAAGCAACGGTTTTGAGAAAGCCGTAAATTGCATCCTCAAATCGGCTCTCAAATTCGCGCAGGCGCCGAAACTCTTCCGTGCAGAGTTTCAAATACGTCTCCTGCACCAGATCGTCAACCAAACTTGGCGAGACGTCAGTCCAACGCATGGCCGTGCGCGCCACCACCCCGGCAATCAGCGGCTGAAACCGGCGAACGAATTCCTCCCAGGCTTCGGATTCCGCCCGCGTGACACACTCTTTGAGCAATTCCTGTGAAGAGAGACTGCTGTAATTCATGAGGAGACGCGGTGAAATTTTACAACGAAATCAATCAGGGGACCCGCCTTACTTTCCAGGATTAGCATTTTTTGATCTTCAATTTACATGGCCGGTGAGGAGGGATGAGGCTATTGTGCCCCCTGAATCACCCTTGGCTTTCAAAGGTTGGCAGCGATGCGGAGAGAGCCAAAAACTGAAAAGGCCTGCATCCCCAGCGGGGCTGCAGGCCCGGGTATTTAAGGATGCCGCTACCAGACTCGGCAGGCGTTGGTGCTGACCATTTTCTGGCCTGCCTTGCAGCCAAATGCTATGGCGAACTCTTCATTGTTCTGCAAGGTTCCGTTCGTGCGGTATTGGCCGGGAGAATGTGGGTCGGTCTTGACCAGCACCCTGGCGCTCTCCGGGGTGCGGTTTTCGCACCATATCTGAGCAAAGCCCAGAAAGAAACGCTTCTCCGGGGTAAAGCCATTTTTCTCCTGGTTGGCGGAGTTTTTGGCGTCCGCTGCCATGGCTTTGCGCAGTGCCATCAGCGCAACGCGGATGCCGCCGTTATCCGCGGTGTTTTCACCCAGGGTCAGCTTGCCATTGAGATGAAGATCATCCACAGCGACAAACGAGCTGTATTCATCCGCAACGCAGCCGGTTCTTTTATCGAACTCCGACCGGTCGGCAGCCGTCCACCAGTTGCTCAGATTGCCCTGGGCATCAAATTGGCTTCCCTGATCGTCAAAGCCGTGGGTGAGTTCATGACCAATGACTACGCCGATGCCGCCAAAGTTCACGGCATCGTCTTCTGACCGGTCAAAGAACGGAGGTTGGAGAATTCCGGCGGGGAAGTTGATGTCGTTCTCCGCAGCATTGTAATAGGCATTTACCGTAGGCGGTGTCATGCCCCATTCCTTTTTGTCCAATGGCTTGCCGATCTTAGCCACGTTGCGCTTGACGTCAAAGGCGCGTGCGCGCTGCACGTTGCCCAGCAGGTCGCCCCGCACGACTTTGACCGAAGTGTAGTCCCTCCATTTATCCGGGTAGCCAATCTTGTTCGTAATGGCCCGAAGTTTGACTTCAGCTTGTTTTTTGGTCTCGGCGGTCATCCACGGGAGATCCTGAATGTCCTGGCTGAGCGCAGCTTCCAGCGCCGTCACCATCTTCAACATGCGCTGTTTGCCGATCGCGCCAAAGGTTGCGGCTACATAGGGCTGGCCCAGGGCCTCGCCCAGCAATTGGTCAGTCCTTTGGACGCAACGTTTCCAGCGGGGCTGGAGCTCTTTAACGCCATTAAGGAAATGAGAGTTAAAATTGAAGTCCTCCTGCACAAAAGAGTTCGACAACGACGGGGCGGCGGAGCGTACCAAGTGCCATCTTAAATACGTCTTCCAATCTTCGAGCGGAACGGAACCCAGCACATCATTGACCTGCTTGAAGAAATCAGGAGGCACTACGTTGACCTCCGTAAAGGCAGGCGCGCCAGCCGTCTGGAAGAACCGCTGAAATTCAAAATTCGGGGCCAGCGCCGCCAGTTCGGAAACCTTCATTTTATGATCACGATTCTTGGGGTCGCGCATCTTGACCCGCTCGAAAGAAGCCTGGGCCAGCTTGGTCTCAATGTCCAGGACCGTCTGTGCAGCTTTCTGGGCCTCGGCTTGCTCATCACCCAGCAGCACGAACATTTTGACCATATGGTCGCGATACTTTTCCCGCGTTTCCTGGGATTTCGCGTCGGCATTAAGGTAGTAATCGCGGTCCGGAAGCCCCAGGCCTCCCTGGCCGACGTTGGCAATTTCCACGCTGGCGTTGTGCAGCTCCGGTTGGGCGGTAAAGTTAAACAAGACGCCGCCCCCCACACCCTGCGAATGCAGATAAGCCACCGTGTCGATGAACTGGCCTTTGCTGGAGATCGCCGCAATTCGGTCTAGCTGGGATTTCAACGGAGCGCTACCTTTGGAATCCACGGTCTTCTCGTCCATGCAGGTCGCATAAAAGTCGCCAATCTTCTGCATAATGGGCGTACGTTTCGCGCTCTTGACCGCGGCTTTTTCCAGGATCTGGTGCAAGGTCTGGCGGTTATATTCGTTCAACTCGTTGAATCGTCCCCAGCGCGACTGGTCGGCGGGAATGGGATTGTTTTTGCGCCAGTTCCCGCAGGCGTACTCATAAAAGTCTTCGCAAGGGTCCACGGTGGTGTCCATGGCTTGCATGTCAAAAGACTTGGGACGCGCCACCGGCTTGGAATCTTTCGAGGCGGAGCCTTCCGGCGTAGATGTTGAAGTTGCGGCAGGTCTTTTCTGGGATTTCTTGCCCGTATGGGCGGCAGGTTTGGCGTTGGTGTTGCTCTGTCCGGACGCAGCCAACGCTCCAAGCAAAATTACAGCGGAAACTTTTTTCCAAAACATATTTGCCTCAAAGAATCAAAGAATACAAACTGGCAAGTTTATGCTGAGCGGATGGCGCGTGTAAACAAGAGCTGCAAGCAAAGAACTTTAACCGCGGTGCAGCGGAGCCACAACCAACCCCTACCGCGGATTGCGCGGATGCACGCGGATTCAGCTTAC
>DATMMY010000240.1:0-3143 GCA_035569515.1 Candidatus Solibacter sp.
CGAGAGCAGGCAGTTCAAAAATTGTCTTGACCCTCCAGAGGCTCGTGAGCAGCCAGCAGCGCGATTCTCGTGGACCTGAAGAGCAGCGGAGCAGTTCCTTCGCTGCCGCTCAGGATGACACTGATCCTCTCTGTACATGGGCATCTTCGCCACAGGTTTGTCTCGCCCCATTTTGTTTAAAGCCGTCGCCCAAAGCGTAGATGTGGCAAAGTAAGTGATATTAGGCTGTAGGCCCATGTAGCACTCGGAAGCGCAGCCCGTCGCGTAAGATCCCCATTTTTTCAGATTCCCAAAATGGGCCGGATAGAGCGCAACTGCGCTCTACCCGGGAAGGCCGCTGGGGGGAGCGGCCTTAACTAAGAGTCAAGCGCCTTACCGGTTTCTAGAAGTGGAAGCCCATTTCCACCGTGACGGACCTCGGCGTGACGAAGTGCGTTCCGCTGAATGTGGACAGGAAGTTGAAAAGAGCAACTTTGTTAGTCAGGTTGATGACTGTGCCGCGCAGGCTCCACCTGTAGCGGTCGCCCCGGAAGATATTGTCATCGCCCACGCTGACGTCAAACAGGTTGCGTGGTGCGACGCGGCTGGGATTGTGGTCAACGTTGAAGGTTGGCCCTGCGATATTGAGCAGCTTGGCGCCTACGTTGGTCTGCCCTGCGCACAATGCGGGAGTTAACGGATTCGTCAGACTTGCCTGGAAGGTGCCGCAGAAAAGACCAATCGCGGTTTGCTGATCGGCGTCAAGGAAAGCTACCGCATGATCGAAAGTATCCAGGTTCGGATTGCTGGCCACCAGTCCGCTGTCATAGCGCCAATTCATGGCGACCCAGGGTAAATTCTTGAACGGCTGATATTGCAGGTGGGTGGTTTGCTGGAACTTCTGATCGTGGTCGATGCGAAATGGACTGCCGCCGGTGATGGTGGCGCCCAGTCCGCCGACCTGCGGCGGGAAAAAGCGCGCGTTGGTGTGGCCAAGGACCATGAACGCAGTCAAGCCATGAAAATTTGGCACGCTGATACGGGCGGAAACCCCATCGAGTTTGGAGTTATGCCATGCGATGGGAAAGGTGATGGGCGTGCCGCCAAAGACGCTGAAGTCGTACCCATTGTGGGTATGCTTCCAGAAATAATCGGCGTCTATCACCAGGAACTTTCCAAATGCCTGCTGCAGGCCCGCATTGAACTGGTTGCGGAAACCCGGATGGATGGGCGCGAACAGGCCGGCATTTACGCCGTTGAATACCGCGTTGACGGTTGGGTTTTGAGAGCCCAGGCTGGAAAGAATCAGGTTCTCGTTGTAGGGGGTCGCCTGGATACGTGAATAACCGACCCGCAAAACGGTGTTGGTCTTCTTGATGTTATAAGCAATCCCGGCGCGCGGCTCCGGCTGCGTATCGTTGACAATGCCGCGATAGAAATCACCGCGAAATCCCAAGGTAAAGGCAAAGTTGCCTTTCCTGATTTCGTCCTGAATGTAGAGGGCAACTTGCTTGATGTCCGCATGCCCGCGGAAGGGGAACAACGTGCTTCGCGCGGAGTTGCACAGGTCGTTGGGTGAGGGCGCCGGCCTGGACAAATCGATGCAGCCGAGAATCGGCAGGAAATTTCCGCCGTCTGCCTGGGCATTCGAAGTGAAGCCGGCTGCTGCGCACTGGCTGGGGTCGGTAAGAGTGGGATCGCCAACGGGAGCGCCTGTACTATCCACGCAGGGGGAGTTGAATGTGGGGCTGGTAAGGCCGAAGTTGAACTTCTCCGTCAGCAGGGTGTGCTCAAACGTGATGCCTGCCTTGATATTGTGTGCGCCCTTTATGTAGGAAATGTCGGAGCGCAGCCCCATGTTCCTTAACTGTCTATCCTGATTAACGGTCGCATTGGGATCGGCAAATACGTTGTTGCTCCCAAAGTAGTTGTACTGGTCATGACGAACGAAACCACCCAAGGTGAAAAGGGTTGAGGAGCCGAACAAGTGGGTCCACACCGGCGCGATGTTATAGGTCTGGATCAGTGAACGCTGGTCGGTCTGCGGCAGAGGGTTGCCCAGGATGGGATCGGTCCCCCCAATGTTGAGGTTATCGATGGTATTAGGCGTCTGGAACCACGAGCGGCTGTAGCCAAGATTCAGGTGGAGCGAATCCTCTTTGGAGAACTGATAATCGACGCGGTCAAACACGTTCTGCTGGTTGCCTTTGTCGTGAATAGCATTGAATTCGGGAGGATCCAGGAACCTGCTGGTGTTCAAGCCGCTCGCGGCTATGAAGTTTCCCCACTTCTGTCCACCGAAGCCCAGATCGAAGCCGACAGTTGATGAACCGAAGCTTCCGTAGGACGTCTTAATGCTTCCGGTAGGCTTGGTCGCGCCAAGGCCGGACCGGGTTGTGACCTTAATGATCACGCTGGTCTTGTCTCCGAATTCAGCCGGCACCGCGCCGGAAATCACCTCCAGCGACTGGATGGATTCGGCGGGAATCTGGTTCGAAAAAACCTTGCTCTGCTGGTCAGTGATCGGCTGGCCATCGTAAGAGAATGAATTATCGGCGTGGTCGCCGAGTCCGTGGAAGAGGCCGTTGGAGTCAGCCACGACTCCAGGCGTTGCCAGCGTAACCAGGGAGCTCACGGATGAAGATTGGCTCTCCAGCGGGACCTTTTCGAAGAGGCCACGATCTACGTCGGTGTGAAAGCTCGGATCGGTTTCCACCATGTCTCCGCCACCTGCCTCGACGTCTACCGTCTCGCCGGACGCAACCACCTTCAAAGTGATTGGCACGGTTGTAGGCACTCCAGACCGTATTTCTACGTCCCGCGTGTAGGCAGCGAAACCCTTTGCTGTAACCACCAGGTGATATGGATTAAACGGGACATTGGTGAACCGGAAGCTTCCATCCTCTCTGCTCGTTGTTGTGCGTGTAAAGCCGCTCACAGGATATGAAATTTCCACCGTTGCATTCGGCACCACTGCACCGTCAGGATCCGTGACGACGCCCTCAATCGATCCGGAATTACCTACCTGGGCCGTGGCGTTATATCCGATTGCGAACATTCCAATAAATAAGAAGACCAATAAAAGCAGAACACCTTTAAAAGAAAAGCGCATGACTCCTCCAAAGAGTAGCTACGAAGTTAGGAATTTTGATTGGGGAAACGTC
>DATMMY010000241.1:0-3465 GCA_035569515.1 Candidatus Solibacter sp.
TCGGCTCCCTTGCCCACAAAGTGGTCGGAATAACGGAATGTGGAATTGGGCTGCAGGACCGAGGCCAAGAGTTGTTTGCGCTCCGCCAGCGGGGTGGCGCGCAGGTCGTATCCATCTAAATAAAGGAGATCAAAGGCAAAGAAGCTTACCGGGTGCGACTGCGCCAGCTTGGCCGCCGACTTCGGGCCGGCCCCGATCCGATTCTGCAGCAGTTGAAAACTGGGGACACCCTTTTCGTCGAAGACAACAATTTCGCCGTCAATGATGGCCGACTCCGTGTCCTCAGCCAGGGCCTTCACGATCTCCGCCATCTCCGGATACTGCTGTTCGATAGCAGTTCCCTTCCGCGATAACACATGCACGGGCTGCTTACCAGGCCCCGGCTTTTCCTGCTTTTTATTAACGAAGCAGATGGCCCGCACGCCGTCCCACTTCACCTCGAAGAGCCAATCTGTGCCTGAAGGCAGAGACTGGCTCGAGACGGCCATCATGGGCATGAGTTCGTTCGGCATTGGAGCCTGCACCGCACCTTCGATTGCCGACAGGCTCGGGCGTCCCGGCAGCACGCTGCGGACATCGGTCTCCGGGTCCCATCCCGGTTGCACGGCAAAGTCTTTTTTCTTGATGAGCAGCCAGTCCTTGCCGTTACTGCGTTTGGTCCGGACCAGGGCAAATTCGCCCATCAACCGCTGCCCGTGCAGGCGGATTTTCAGATCGCCGGACTCCCACTGTTGCGCCGGGGTCTTAGGCCCCAGCCACTCATAGGTGCCCCGGTCCCAGAGCGTGACTTTGCCCGCTCCGTAGTTCCCGCTGGGGATGGTGCCCTCGAAATTGCCGTATTCCAGCGGATGGTCTTCCACCAGCACCGCCAGCCTTTTCACTGCCGGATCAAGAGTGGGACCATGCGGCAGGGCCCATGATTTCAGGACGCCATCCATCTCCAGGCGCAGGTCATAATGCAGCCGCCGGGCGCTGTGGCGCTGGATGTAGAAACGGTTTCCGCCGGCCTGCTCCACCTGGGGCTCAGGCTCCGGGGTCTTGGCAAACACCCTCTTCCGCCGGTATTCATTCAGTGACATTGTTGAGACTTTGAATAACAGTGATGTTGTAATGCACTCTTTTTTGTGCTATTTACGTAGAGATTCGCCCTTTTCTTATTTGGAGAGAATTCCATGGCCAGCACTATTTGGAAGGGATACCTGACTTTTGGTCTGTTGTCGCTTCCTGTGAAATTGTACAGCGCGGCGCGCAGCGAAACCGTCAGCTTCAACCAATTGCACAAGGCGGACAACTCGCGGGTCAAACAGGTCTTGTATTGCCAGGCGGAAGACAAGCCCATCCAGCGGAGTGAGATTGTCAAAGGCTACGAGTACGAAAAAGACCGCTATGTAGTTATTGATGAAGAGGACATCAAGAAGGTCGCACCCAAGACCGCCAAGACCATGGAGGTGCTGGAGTTTGTGAAGTCCTCTGAAGTGGACCCTGTCTTTTTTGAAAGCTCTTACTATCTGGCCCCGGAAGATGCCGGAGTCAAGCCCTATGCCCTGCTCTTTGCGGCCCTGCAGAAGACAGGCTGTGTGGGCGTAGGCAAGATCGCCATGCACAATCGGGAGCACATTGTGATCCTTCGTCCCGGCGAGCGCGGCATCCTGATGCACACCATGTACTATCGCGATGAAGTCCGGCAGGTGGAGGAGTTTCATACCGATACCAGTATGGTGAAAGAAAAAGAGCTGGAGTTGGCCATGAACCTGGTCCAGTCCCTTGAAGCCCCCTTCGAGCCGGAAAAATACCAGGACACCTATCGGGAAAATCTTCTGGCCTTGATTGACGCCAAGGTAAAGGGCCAGGAAGTAGTAGAGACCGCGCCTGCGGTGCAAAAGGCGCCGGTAATTGATATCCTTGAAGCGCTCAAGATGAGCCTGGCTGAAGCCAAGAAGCCGGTGCGCTCTGTATCAGCAAAGCAAGCGCCAGCGACTCCAATCGATGAGGCCGCCCCAGCCTCAACGCCCAAGTCCCGCGCCCGACGAGGAAGCTAGGTCGTGATGATCTTGATTACTAGAACTTTGGTGTCGTTTGATGCGAGCACCGTTCACGCGCTCAGAATTTTGTAATTGGATGATTTGGTAATTGGAAATTGGAGGCATCAAGGACAAAACCCTTGACTTGTTAAATATGACGTCCCGCTGCCAGATCTCAAAAGCCGATAGTCACGACCCAACCGGCGAGCACGCCATGGAATGCAACGCTCCGGCAGAATATTGCCCGGTGTGCGACCTGAGCATCTGTCCTGAATGCCACCTGGAACTGACCGGAAGCCGGACGCCCCACGAAAAGAAACCTCCCATGGCCGCTGGCATCCGCGATTCGGAGAAGTCTGTCCGGCGCGTGAAGTAGTTCTGCGGTCGATTCCGGGATCAGGGTCTTACCACTGATTTCCACTGAGGCCACTGATCGAAAAGCAAAGACGTCTTAACCGCTGATTTGCGCTGATGACCGCTGATCAGGATGGTACAGTAATCTTAATCGGCCACGTCGCCGCCAAGGGCTAGAGCCCGTTCCTTAACGAGAATCTTTCCCCGGATTTAAAAGTCCGCTCCTACCATTTCGGGCCACAGCACCCGCAAAATGGATGAGAGATATTAAGGAGGCAATGCGCGCATGGCAGACACATTTATTCGTCCAGCGAACAGGGCCGACCTCCCACGCCTTACCGAGATCTACAACTATTTCGTTGTGAATACGCCCGTTACTTTTGACGTAGAGCCCTACACAGTAGAGCGGCGCGAAGCATGGTTTGAGCAATTCGCGTTGACCGGGCGCTACCGGCTCCTGGTCGCCGAGGAAAATCGCCTGGTAGTGGGCTATGCCGGCACGACGCGATTCCGGGTGAAAGCCGCGTATGACACAACGGTCGAGACCACCATTTACTGCAGCCCCGAGATGGCCGGTAAAGGGATTGGCAGCCGCCTGTATACGGCGCTGTTCGATGCCATCTTCAGCGAGGACATCCACCGCATTGTGGCCGGCTATACCCTGCCGAACGCGGCCTCAGCAGCACTTCACGCACGGTTCGGATTCAAGCAGATTGGAGTGTTTAGCGAGAACGGACGCAAGTTCGGCCGCTATTGGGACGTGGCCTGGACCGAGCGGCCCCTGCATTTAGTATAGCCACGCTGTGTTTGATTCTTCCAGCAACCAAAAACAATTTGCCGCGAATTTGCGCGAATGAACACGAATAGGAATGAATGCCGAGAAAAACCTTACCGGCTTCCCACGGTTATTTCAATCTGGGTATCTCGCGGAAAAACCACGTCGTGACCCCGAGCGATGAAACGCGAATAGATGGAGCGCGCCGCGCCATAGTAGCCGATTCCATACGCTACCATCCTGGAGCCGGCAGAGAGGGCCAGGAGCCTGCCCATCAGACCGAAGCCTCCAGCGGCAATTCCATGATTCACAGAG